>NZ_JBKGZG010000001.1:0-153107 GCF_046545655.1 Thiohalorhabdus sp.
AATCAGGTGACGGTTCTGCCGTCCGGGGGTTCGAATCCCTCCCCCTCCGCCATATTCTTGACCCGAACAAGGCCCTGGTCCCTCCAGGGCCTTGTTTTCTTTCTGCTCCCCGCGGGGGCGACCCGCGCCCGGCCGGAGGGACCCGCCTCGGAGGGATGGGTGGCGGGAAGGACGCTGCAAGGAGGGAGCCGCCATGACCGCGGATGGCCCCGAAATCGACGTGGAAACCCTGGCCCGGCTGCGCCGGGCGGACAAGGCCCCGGTGGTGCTGGATGTTCGTGAGCCCCGCGAGCTGGCCGTGTGCGCCCTGGAGGATGCCCTCCACATTCCCATGGGGGAGGTTCCGGCGCGCCTGGGCGAGCTGCCGGCGGACCGCGAGATCGTGGTGATGTGTCACCACGGTGTCCGCAGCTGGCAGGTCACCCAGTTCCTGCGGCACCAGGGGTTCGACAACGTCCGCAACCTGGCCGGCGGCATCGACGCCTGGGCCGCCCGGATCGACCCCGCCCTGCCCCGGTACTAACCTCTCCGCATGGCCTTCCCGCCTCAGGCCTCCTGCCACTCCCGGAGACGTTCGAGCAGGGCCTCGCAGCGGGCGCGGCGGTCCGGATCCGGATCCTCCATGCAAGCCACCCCGGCGACCCCCTCCAGATACTTCCAGGAGGCGCCCAGGTAGCGGGCACCGTGCCAGATGATGTCGCGGTACCACCGGTAGGGCGGCAGGTCCGGATCGATGAAGTCGTCCTCGCCGCGGTAGACGAAGGCGGAATAGGTGCGCCCCGCCACCGTCACCTCCATGCGCTCGTCCCGATAGCCTTCCCCTTCCACCGCGTCCAGGTCGGGCTTCTCCCGGTCGTCGATCTCGAACAGGGCCCCGAGCGCCCGGTCCCCCGGATCCCCCGTGTACACCAGGTCCCCCTTGCCGGAGCCGTCCTGGCCCCGTTTGTGGAAGGCCAGCCGGTAGCCGTCCAGGTCCACCCGGCCAACCAAACGGGCCGACGGGACGCGCTCGCCGAGGCGGAGCGGGTGGAGGTTGGAGCCGAAGGCCAGGTAATGGAGCGTGGACACGTTGCCTCCCCGGTTTGGCGGTAGCGGCGGGCAGTTGGGGTGCGTACGCCCCTTGCGGGGCCTAGGCTACCAGAAGCGGTAGGGAATTGCCGGCATGGCGGGAAGCGGGCAGAATTGCGCCTTTTCCGCATCGGGAGGGCCGCTGTGTCGGAGCTGCTACGGGAATACAAGCGCATCCCCGTCCACGAGCGCACCCAGATGGTGCTCAGCGCCGACCTCGACCCGGCCTGGCGGCTTTGCGTCCTGGAGGATCAGGACGCGCAGGTGAAGGCCTACTTCGCCCGCCGCCTCGACCTCACCGGATCGGAGGTGGCCGCCCTACTGGCCGACCCCAACCAGACTGTGCGGCTGAACTGCGCGCGACGCAGCGACCTCACCGCCGAGCAGGTGGAACGCTGCGTGCGCGACCGGGACCCCAACCTGCGCTACTTCATCGCCCGGAGCCCCCAGCTGACGGAGGACCAGCGGACCCGGCTGCTGGCGGACGAGGACGAGCTGGTGCGGCGGGCCGCCGCCAAGGGGCCCAAGGTCCGCGGCACCCGCCAGCGCCCCGGCCAGGCCCCGCTGATCCGCTAGCCAGCTGAGTAGACGACATGAGCCAGCCCCCGGGATCTAATGCCCTTCCGCGGTGATTCCCCGGCCCGCTTTCGATCCCCGATTCCTGAGGAATGAACCACCCACCGAACCTTTCCCCACCTGCAAGCTTGGATTTATGGTAAAGGGGCACCGGAACATCTTTACATCTTGGGAGGGAGAGCCCATGGGCAACCCCGATGTCGAGTCCCACTACAGCCGGGGTGACCTGGCAAGCACCCTTTCCCGTGCCCTGGAAGAAACGGGGCTGGACCCCAACAACCTGCACCCCGATGACCTCGCGCCCGTTGATGAATTCCATATACGGGGGCAGGAGGCCACCCAGGAGCTGATCGAGCTGGCCGGGTTCGGGCCGGAGGACCACGTCCTGGACGCGGGCTGCGGCATAGGCGGTCCCGCACGCCACCTCGCCCAACAATGCGGCTGCCGGGTGACCGGCCTGGAATTGACCCGGGAATACTGCCACCTTGCAAGCGACCTCACCGCGAAGGTTGGCCTGGACCAGCGGGTGGAATTCCAGGAGGGGGATGCCACGGCCATGCCCTTCGGGGACCAGGCGTTCGACGGTATCTGGACCCTGCACATGTCCATGAACGTGGCCAATAAGGACGAGCTATACGCGGAGATGCGGCGGGTCCTGCGCCCGGGCGGGCGTCTGGCCATGTACGAGATCGTGGCCGGCCCGGGAGGGGCCTTGCACTTTCCCGTTCCCTGGGCCCGAAGCCCGGCCATCAGTCACCTGGCCTCCGCCGAGGACCTGCACTCCGGGCTGGAAGCCCGGGGGTTTCGCGAGCGCTATTGGGGCGACGTCACCGAGCCGGCCACGAACTTCTTCACCGCCATGCTGGAGCGGGCGCGGCAGGAGGAGCCGCCGCCGCTGGGCCTGCATCTGGTGCTGGGCCCGGACATGGGGGAGATGGCCGCGAACATGCTGCGCAACCTGGAGGAGGAGCGCATCCGGGTGGTGCAGGTCGTCATGGAGGGTTGAATCAGGAGGGATGGCCCAGGGTCCGCTGCACGGCATCCCGCCAGCCCCCGTACAGCCGCTCCCGCTCGGTGGCGTCCATCCGGGGCTCGAACAGGCGCTCCCGGCTCCGGGCGCCGGCCAGCTCCTCCGTCCCCGACCAGAAGTCCACGCTCAGGCCGGCCAGGAAGGCGCTGCCGGCGGCGGTGGTCTCCACCAGCCGCGGGCGGTCCACCGGGACACTGAGCAGGTCCGCCTGGAACTGCATCAGCAGGTTGTTGGCGCTCGCCCCACCGTCCACCCGCAGCTCGCGCACCGGGGTGCCGGCGTCGGCGTTCATGGCGTCCACCACGTCCCGGGTCTGATAGGCCATGCTCTCCAGGGCGGCCCGGGCCAGATGGGCCCGCCCGGTGCCCCGCGTCATGCCCAGTACCGCCGCCCGGGCCTCCATGTCCCAGTAGGGGGCGCCCAGCCCGGCGAATGCCGGGACCAGGTAGACCCCCTCGTTGTCCGCCAGGGACGCGGCCAAAGCCTCCGTCTCCGCGGCGTCCTCGATGATCCCCAGGCCGTCGCGCAGCCACTGCACCGCCGCCCCGGTGACGAAGATGGCCCCTTCCAGGGCGTAGGCGGGCCGCCCCTCGGCGTCGCAGCACAGGGTGGTCAGCAGGCCGTGCTCGCTGATGGGGTGGCTGTCGCCCATGTTCATGAGCACGAAGGAGCCGGTGCCGTAGGTGTTCTTGGCCTGCCCGGGGGCCCAGCACTGCTGCGCGTAAAGGGCCGCCTGCTGGTCCCCCGCCATCCCGGCCACCGGGATGCCGCTCGGCAGGCCCTCGTGGGCCACGGTGTGGCCGAAGACCCCGGCACTCGGCCGCACCTCCGGCAGCATGGCGGCGGGCACCCGCAGCGCTTCCAGCAGCTCCGGGTCCCAGCGGCGGTGGTGGATGTTGTAGAGGAGAGTGCGGGAGGCGTTGGTGGGCTCGGTGGCATGCACGGCGCCGCCGGTGAGCTTCCACAGCAGCCAGGTGTCCACGGTGCCGAACAGCACCTCTCCGGCCTCCGCCTTGCGGCGAGCCTCCGGATAGCGGTCCAGGATCCACTGGATCTTAGTGCCGGAGAAGTAGGCGTCCAGCACCAGGCCGGTTCGCTCGCGGAAGAAGGGCTCCCACCCGGCCTCCCGCAGGGCGTTGCAGATCCCGGCGGTCTGGCGGCTCTGCCAGACGATGGCGGGGTGCACCGGCGCCCCCGTGGCGCGATCCCACACTACGGTGGTCTCGCGCTGGTTGGTGATGCCGATGGCCGCCACGCCCCGCCCCGTGGCCCCGGCGCTCGCCAGGGCGCCCGCCATGACTCGCAGGCTGGCGCGCCAGATCTCCTCGGGATCGTGCTCCACCCAGCCCGGGTGGGGATAGGACTGGGACAGCTCGGCGTAGGCGCGCCCCACCACCTCGCCGCGGCGGTCGAAGACCAAAGCGGTGCTGCCGGTGGTGCCCTGATCCAGGGCCAGCACGTACTCGCTCATGCCCCGCCTCCCTGCGCGACGGCCCCTCCCTTTCGGTCCGGGCCGTGCTGTCGGATCCCCTGCGGGCTACTCTTCCGACGTGGGGTAGAGGTACTCCCGGGTCCAGGGCAGCTCGTTGTCCGTGGGCCGGGTGAACACCAGCTGGAACAGCTGCAGGCTGCCCGCCCGGAAGGCGGCGATGGAGCCGGACAGGTACAGGCGCCAGGCGCGCACGAAGCTCTCGCCGAATCGCCGCCGCACCTCCTCCGCGTTGGCGTCGAACCGGGCCAGCCAGTGCTCCAGGGTGCGGGCGTAGTGGAGCCGCAGGTTCTCCACATCCTGCATGGAGAAGCTGTACGGCTCGAAGATCTCGGTCACCTCCGACAGCGCCGGCGGATAGGCGCCGGGGAAGATGCGCCGCTCGATCCAGGGGTTCATGGGCCCGATGGGGCGATTGCGCCCGATGGAGTGCACCAGGGCCCGGCCGTGGTCGGCCAGAACCCGGTCGATCACGGCGCCCAGATCGCGGTAGTTGTCCGTGCCCACGTGCTCCAGCATGCCAACGGAGACGAAGGCGTCGTAGGAGCCGGTGACATTGCGGTAGTCGTCCTGGACGAACTCCACCCGGTCCTCCAGCCCCTCCGCGCGGGCGCGTTCGCGGGCGTAGGCGATCTGCTCGGTGGAGATATTGAAGGCGCGCACCTTGGCGCCGTACTCCCGGGCCAGGTGGCGGGCCAGGGACCCCCAGCCACAGCCGGCCTCCACCACCGTCTGGCCGGGCTCCAGACGCAGCTTGCGGGCCACATGGTCCATCTTCGCCCGCTGCGCCGCCTCCAGGCTCATCTCCGGATCGGCGAAGTAGGCGCAGGTGTAGACCATGTCCTCGTCGAGCCAGAGGGCGTAGAAGTCGTTGCCCAGGTCGTAGTGGTGGTGGATGTTCTCCCGCGAGCCGGAGAGGGTGTTGCGCCGGGCCCGGTACAGCCGGGCGGTCAGGCCCGGCCGGCCGCCCCCGTGGCCGTGGCGCTGCTGGCGGGCGAGGTCCACCATGGTCAGGAGCTCGGCCAGATCCCCTTCCACCTCGATCCGCCCCGCGGCGTAGTCGTCGCCGAAGTGGAGGTCGGGATGCAGGAGCAGGCGGTAGAAGGCGCCGCGGTCGCGGATGTGTACCCGCGCCACCGGATTTTCGGGGGCCGGCTCCAGGGGCTGCCCGTCCCAGAGGGTCACCGCGAAGGGCGGATTCCCCATGGTATCCAGCAGCCTGCCCGCCAGCTTACGCTCCGGACCCAGCACCGGCTTCCCCAGACTCTGGGCCTGCGCCGCATCCACCTCGCCGCCGCCCGGCAGGCTGAGCGGCGAATCCTCGTTACGTCTCATTAACCCCCTCCTGTAGCCAACAGCCCGTGGCTCCCTCCCGTGGAGCTTACAATGTCTCCGCAAAAATCCCGGGAATGCAACCCGTTACCCGTCCGCCTCTCTCCGGCCGTGCGCGCTGCGGGAGCGTCTCGGTTGGTCCGGCATGATAGTGAATCGGGCCGGAACTAGCCACTCCCTGTCCGCGATTTCCCGACAAGAATGTCCGCGAAGGCGGGGGAGCATCATGGCTCGGGTGTGACCCCGAACCGCACCGGCGGACACTCCCCCGCCGTATGGGTTATAGTCGGGGATCCGCACCAGCACCGCCGAGGAGCGCACCATGGGGTACACCGCCCGCTACTTCCTGGCCGTCCTGCTGCCCCCCACCGCTGTGGTCGGGCTCGGCCGGCGCACCGCCACCGTGGCCCCGATCGCGGTGTTCTTCCTGGCCGCCATCGTCACCTACGTTCTCGCCCCCTGGACACCGTGGATGCTACTGGCCGACCTCTTCTGGGCGGCCTCGGCCATCTGGGCGGTACTCACCGTGCGCGGTGCCGAGGAAGACGAGCGCCACGAGCCGTCCAGCACCGCCGAGCACCACGTGGACCCGGAGCGCCATTTCCCCGCCGAGGACGAGGCCCCCCGAGAATAAGGCCCTATTACGGAGGATCCATGCAGAGCTTTCAGCGCCTGAGCCACCGGGCCCTGCGCCTGGTAGAGCGGCTCGTCCTGGTAGTCATCACCATTGCCACGGTGGCGGCCATCGTCGAGGAAATCGGCATCATGCTGGCGAGCGGCTCGGTGCACCTCGCCGACCTGCTCCTGTTGTTCCTTTACATGGAGGTGCTGGCGATGGTGGGAGCCTACGTGGATTCCGGGCAGCTGCCCGTGCGCATGCCCATCTACATCGCCATCGTCGCCCTGGCCCGCTATCTGGTGCTGGACATGAAGGACCTGGACAACCTGCGGATCCTGGCGGCCGCCGGGGGGGCCCTGGTCCTGGCCCTGGCGGTCCTGGTGATCCGGTACGGCCATGTCCGCTTCCCCTACGAGAAGGAGCCCGTCGAATGAGGCCCCCGAGGGGAGGGCCGGCTCAAAGCCCGGAACCGGCCGGACGGCACTCCTCCACCACAAGTTGAAGGCTGCGCCGCCCACGGAAGGTGTTCACCTCCAGCCGGTAGGCGATCTCCACTTCCTTCAGGTCCGGGACCCGCCCTTCCGGGGCGCCCCGGAAGTGGATGGCCTCCACCGTGAAGTCTGCGCCCTCCGGGAACAGCCCCATCTTGAGGTGGTTGTGCCCCACCACGCGGGCCTCCCCCACCCGGAAACGGCCCTGGAACAGGGGCGCCGGGAACCCGGTGCCCCAGGGCCCGCCGCTCTCCACCAGCTCGGCCTTGCGCAGATTGAGCTCCTCGGGGCCCAGCTCCCCGTCGGTCTCCAGGCGCGGGGTCAGGGCCTCCGGGTCGGCCAGCTCCCGCACCGCCCCGTCAAAGGCCTCCCCGAAGGCCTCCAGGTTGGCCGGATCCAGCGACAATCCGGCGGCCATGGCGTGGCCGCCGAAGCGGGACAGCAGCCCATCGTGGGTGGTGGCCACCCGGTCGAGCACATCCCGGATGTGCACCCCCGCCACGGAGCGGCCGGAGCCCTTGAGCAGGCCGTCGTCGCCGGGGGCGAAGGCGACCACGGGCCGGTGCAGGCGATCCTTGATGCGCGAGGCCACCAGGCCCACCACCCCCTGGTGCCAGTCCTCCCGGAACAGACATACCCCGTGGCGCTCGGCCAGGGCGGGATCGTCCGCCAGGGCGTCCACGGCGTCGTCGTGCATGTCCGCCTCCAGGGAGCGCCGCTGCTGGTTGAGGCGGTCCAGCTCGGCGGCCAGATCGCGGGCCTCACGGTAGTCCTCGGCGAGCAGGCAGCGGATGCCGAGGCTCATGTCCTCCAGGCGGCCGGCGGCGTTGAGGCGCGGCCCCACCACGAAGCCCAGGTCGGTGGCCCGGAGCTGCCCGGGCTCCCGGCCCGCCACCTCGATCAGCGCCCGGATGCCGGGCCGCGCCTTGCCGGCGCGAATGCGCCCCAGGCCCTGGTGAACCAGGATGCGGTTGTTGCGCTCCAGCGGCACCACGTCGGCCACCGTACCCACCGCCACCAGATCGAGCAGCTCGTTCAGGTTCGGCTCCTCGATCCCGCGCGTGGCGAACCAGCCGTCCTCGCGCAGCCGAGCGCGCAGGGCCCCCATGACGTAGAAGATCACCCCCACCCCGGCGCTGGACTTGGCCGGGAAGGGGCAGCCGGGCTGGTTGGGATTGACGATGGCGTCGGCGGGCGGGAGGGCGGACGGGGGCAAGTGGTGGTCGGTGACCACCACCCGCATGCCCCGCTGATGGGCGGCCGCCACGCCGTCGCGGCTGGAGATGCCGTTGTCCACGGTCACCAGCACGTCGGGGCCGAGCTGCTCGGCGGCCTCGGCGACGATGCCCGGGGTCAGGCCGTAGCCGAACCGGAAGCGGTCGGGAATCACGTAGGTGGCGCGGGCCCCCATGGCCCGCAGGGCGGAAACGGACAGGGCGGTGCTGGTGGCCCCGTCGCAGTCGAAGTCGCCGACGATGCAGACCGTTTCGCCGCGCTCGATGGCTCCCGCCAGCACCGCCACCGCCCCCTCCATGCCGAGCAGGGAGTCCGGGCGTTCCAGGGCGGACGCCCGGCGTTCCAGCTGGCCGGGCTCCTCGATGCCGCGGGCGGCGTACAGCCGGGCCAGGAGGGGGTCGGTGCCCGCCTCGATGAGCCGCTGCTCGGCTTCGGGGGCGCGGGGGCGAACCATCCATTGGCGGGCGCGGTGTCCGGTCAAGCAAGCCTCCGGCGGCGGGCGCGGGTGGGCACTGGCCGGCTCCCCGTGGGGGGCTCCGGGCCCGGCGCGTTCGATGTTCGTGTCGGGAAAGGGCCCGCGCGGACGGGCAGGAGGGGGACAGGCTAGCCGATGACGGCCTCCCAGCCAACCGGAGTGCCGGACAGCCGGGGCTCGCTGACCGTGCGCGCCCGGCTCCAGGGCCGGAGCCGGCCCGCGCGGCAGGACAGCACCGGCGCTGGTGGCGAGGGCTCGGCGGCGCGGGCCCCGGTGGGCGCCTCGGGGCCCAGGACCACCCAGGCCGACCCCAGGTCGCGGCGGGCCAGGGCCTCCTCCAGGGGCCCCAGCCAGGCCCGGTCCAGCTCCTCCAGCGCCTCCAGCTTGGTGCCCAGGTCGCCCCGGGCCCCTGCCGCCCGGGGCCGGTCCGCCACCACCAGAACCGGGCCACCCTCCCCCGCCGCGGCCAGGGCGGGGGCGAGACCGGCCAGCGGCCCCCGGGGGACCAGGCCGCTCAGCCGGGCCAGACCGGGCAGGAGCGGCGCCTCGCCCCAGACCTCCTGCCAGGGCGCGGCGGAACCGGCTTGGGGAAGGGGCCCGGCCCCCCAGAACCACAGGCTGTTGGCCTCGGGCCGCCCCGCCCGGCGCCGGCGCTCGTTCACGGGATGGGCGGCCAGCACCATCTGGGCCTCGTTGGCCAAGCGGTGCCAGGCCACCGCGTCCGTCCCGGTGGGCAGGCCACCCCGGGCGTCGGCGCCGATCCAGCCCTCCAGGGGCACGGTGCGGATGCCGGGGGGCGCGGGCAGGTGCAGGACCCAGCGGCCCGGCTCCAGCGCGGCCAGTGCCCCCCCTTGCTCCGCGAACAGCTCGCGGTTGAGGGCGTCGGTCAGCTCCTCCGCCTCCTCCCGGTCCAGGGCCAGCTCGTCGGGATCCAGCACCACGGCCGCCTCCGGGGTGACGGCCAGGCGCGCGGGGTCGGCGTGCAGGTAGGCGCCCTCCCCCGGCTCCCGACCCGCCCCCAGCCAGTCCACGACCCCGGCCGGCGGATCCTGCCCGTGCGCCGGAGTCCGGCCGAAGGCGGCGAGCAGGTCGCCGCCGGCGTGCACGGAATGGCCGGAGGGGGCCGCGTCGAGGGCCAGCGGCCGGCCCCGCCGGGTCAGCCGCCGCAGGTTGGGGAGCTCGCCGTATTCCAGGGGCGTGCGGCCGCCGAGCAGTTCCTGGGGATGGTCGGCGGCCCCGCGCAGGAGGAGGACGAGGTCGGGAGGGCGGAGCTTGGTCAAGGCCGGCTCAGATGAACTCCTTGATCACCCCCTCCACGGCGGCCTCGGTGGCATCCACCGTGTAGGGCTGATCGCTCTGGGCGATGGCCGTGTCCGGATCCTTGAGGCCGTGCCCGGTGAGGGTGCAGACCACCGTGGAGCCCTGCGGGATCCGCCCCTCCTGGATCTCGGCCACCACGCCGGCCACGGAGGCCGCGGAGGCGGGCTCGCAGAAGACGCCGTCGGTGGAGGCCAGCAGCTTCTGCGCCTCCAGGATCTGCGGGTCCTGCACGGCGTCGAACCAGCCGCCCGACTCTTTCTGCACGCGCAGGGCGTGGTCCCAGGAGGCGGGATTGCCGATGCGGATGGCGGTGGCCACCGTGTCCGGGCTGTCGATGCGGTGGCCCTCGATGATGGGCGCCGAGCCGGCCGCCTGGAAGCCCAGCATCACCGGCTTGCCGCAGCGGCCCTCGTCGGCGTACTCGTTGTAGCCCATCCAGTAGGCGGTGATGTTGCCGGCGTTGCCCACCGGCAGGGCGTGGTAGTCGGGGGCGCGGCCCAGCTCCTCCACCACCTCGTAGGCGGCCGTCTTCTGGCCCTGCAGGCGGTGCGGGTTGATGGAGTTCACCAGGGTGATGGGGTAATCCTCCGCCAGCTCGCGGACGATCTCCATGGCGTCGTCGAAGTTGCCGCGGATCTGGATCACCTTGGCGCCGTGCATCATGGCCTGGGACAGCTTGCCGAGGGCGATCTTGCCCTCGGGGATGATGACGAAGGCGGTCATGCCGGCGCGCGCGGCGTAGGCGGCGGCGGAGGCGGAGGTGTTGCCGGTGGAGGCGCACACCACCGCCCGCGAGCCCTCCTCGAAGGCCTTGGTGACCGCCACGGTCATGCCGCGGTCCTTGAACGACCCGGTGGGGTTCAGGCCCTCGAACTTGAGGTAGATCTCGCCCTCGAAGCCCAGCCGCCGGGGCAGGTTGTAGGTGCGGATGCAGGGCGTGCGGCCCTCGCCGAGGCTGATGGCGTCCGCCGGATCGTCGATGGGCAGGCGGTCCGCGTAGTGCTGGATGAGGCCCGTGTACCGGGTGGCTTTGGTCACTCGTCGCTCCGTAGCGTAACCCGGACTGGCCGGGATTCCAAACCGTTGAATTCCGTCGGGGATGCGGTCGAGTTCAGACCGCGTCCACCTCCTCGAGGCGGATCAGCTGGCTGGGACCGTTGATCACGTCGAGGGCGTCGATGGCCTCCACCGCCTTGCGCATGGCGCGCTCCTTGGTGGTATGGGTCACCAGTACCACCGGCACGTCCGTGTCGCCGGGGCGGGGCTCCTTCTGGCGGATGGCCTCGATGGAGATGCCCTCCTCGGAAAGGATGCGGGTCACCTGGGCCAGCACGCCGGGCTGGTCCTGGGCCTGCATGCGCAGGTAGTACTCGGTCTCCACCTCCTCCACCGGCGCCCAGCGCGGCTCCTGCATGCCTTCCGCCCGGAAGCCCAGATAGGGGACCCGGTATTCGGGCGAGGCGCCCAGGGTACGGGCCACGTCCACCAGGTCGCCCACCACCGCGGAGGCGGTGGGGTCGGCGCCGGCGCCGGGGCCGTAATAGAGGGTGGGACCCACCGCATCGCCCACCACCTGCACGGCGTTGAACACCCCTTCCACGCTGGCGAGCATGGCGTCCTGCGGCACCAGGGCCGGATGGACGCGCAGCTCGATGCCGCCGCCGGGACCGTGCTTGGTGATGGCCAACAGCTTGATGCGATAGCCCAGCTCGTCGGCGTAGAGGATGTCCTCGCGGGTGACGTTGCGGATGCCCTCGATGTGCAGCGCCTGGTAGTTGATGGGCGCGCCGAAGGCCACCGCCGCCACCAGGGCCAGCTTGTGGGCGGCGTCGATGCCGTCCACGTCGAAGGTGGGATCGAGCTCGGCGTAGCCCAGGTCCTGGGCCTCCTGCAGCGCCTCGTCGAACTCCATGCCCTCGGTGCGCATGCGCGACAGCATGTAGTTGGCGGTGCCGTTGGCGATGGCGTGCACGCTCTCGATGCGGTTGCCCGCCAGCCCCTCGCGGAGGGCCTTGATGATGGGGATGCCGCCGGCCACCGCCGCCTCGAAAGCGAGGTCCACGCCCTGCTCGCCGGCGTAGCGGAACAGCTCGTTGCCGCGCTCGGCGAGCAGGGCCTTGTTGGCGGTGACCACGGGCTTGCCGTGCTCCAGGGCCTTGCGCACCAGGGGCTCGGCATTGTCCACGCCGCCCACCAGCTCGATGACGATGTCGATATCCGGATCGGTACAGATGGACTCGGCATCGGTGCCCACCTCGATGCCATCCAGCTCCACCGGACGGGGCTTGCTCGGGTCCTTCACCGCCACCCGGGTCACCTCCAGGGAGCGCCCCAGGCGCCGCTTGAGGGGCTCGGCGTTGCGGCGCAGCAGGCTGACGGTGCCGCCGCCCACCGTGCCCAGTCCCAGAATTCCGACGCGTACTGGATCCACCTTCGGGTCTCCTTCCCCTGTGTCCGTTTCCACCGGCGCGCCTTGCCGGCCGCCGCTAGTCTTGATCGGAGCCCACCGCCGCCGGGGCGTGATTGCGCATGAGGCGGCGGATGTTGCGGATGGCCTGCCGGGTGCGGTGCTCGTTCTCCACCAGGCCGAAGCGCACGAAGCCGTCGCCGTACTCGCCGAAGCCGATGCCCGGGGAGACGGCCACCGCGGCCTCGTCGAGCAGAAACTTGGTGAACTCCAGCGAGCCCATGTGGCGGAAGGGCTCGGGGATGGGCGCCCAGACGAACATGGACGCCTTGGGCTTCTCCACCGGCCAGCCGGCGTCGTTGAGCCCCTCCACCAGCGTGTTGCGGCGCGACTCGTAGACGCGGCGGTTCTCCTCCACGCAGTCCTGCGGCCCCTCCAGGGCGATGATGGAAGCCACCTGGATGGGCGTGAAGATGCCGTAGTCCAGGTAGCTCTTCATGCGCTTGAGCGCGCCGATCAGCTCGGGATTGCCCGCGGCGAAGCCCACCCGCCAGCCGGGCATATTGAAGCTCTTGGACAGCGAGTAGAACTCCACCCCCACGTCCTTGGCCCCCGGCACCTCCAGGAAGCTGTGCGCCTGGTAGCCGTCGAAGGTGATGTCGGCGTAGGCGAAATCGTGCACCACCCAGATGCCGTGCTCCTTGGCGAAGGCCACCACCTTCTCGAAGAACTCCGGGTCCGCCACGGCGGTGGTCGGGTTGTGCGGGAAGTTCAGGATCAGCATCTTGGGCTTGGGCCAGCCCTCCCGCACCGCCCGCTCCAGCTCGGCGAAGAAATCCACGTCGGGCCCCATCTCCACCGAGCGCAGGTCGCCGCCGGCGATCACCACCCCGTAGGTGTGGATGGGATAGGTGGGATTGGGCGCCAGCACCACGTCCCCGGGGCCGATGGTGGCCAGCAGGAGGTGGGAGAGCCCCTCCTTGGAGCCGATGGTGACGATGGCCTCGCCGTCGGCGTCCAGCTCCACGTTGTATTTGTCGGCATAGCGCTGGCAGAGCGCCTTGCGCAGCCGCGGGATGCCCTGGGAGGCGGAGTAGCGATGGGTGTCGGGCCGCTGGGCCGCCTCGCAGAGCTTGTCCACGATGTGCTGGGGGGTGGGGCGGTCCGGGTTGCCCATGCCGAAATCGACCACGTCCACGCCCCGCTTGCGGGCCGCCATCTTGCGCTCGTTGACAATGGCGAAGACGTATGGCGGCAACCGCTTCATGCGCTGAAAATCGGGATCCATGGGGAGTACGCGGCCTCGGCGATATTCGGTTGAACGATGGCAGGACGGATAAACTCGGAAACTTTACTGACGGGGCGCTCAGGGTGTCAAATTATCCCCCGCGGCGCGGGGCCGGGCGGGAGCCCGAACCCCTCGCGCCTCCGACGGTCACACTGGTAACCATTCGTCGCGGCGCGGCCGTGCAAGGGGAGCCCGCCGTCCAACGTTCCTGGGGAGGGACACCATGGACTTCCGTGAGATGCAGACCGACGGCGCCAACCTGGTCAAGGGCTACAGCCCCGGGGAGCTGCGCATCAACGAGGAGTGCTACCGGGAGAGCCTGGTCCTGTTCCGGGAATCCATGTGGCGGGGCTGGCTGCCCGAGCGCTCCACGGATCTGGAGGCCCGGCACCTGGAGCCCCTGGCAAAGGCGGGCGTGGAGGTGCTGCTGATCGGCACCGGGGACCGGCTGCGGTTCCCCGATCCCGCGGTCACCGCCCCCCTGGTCAACAGCCGCATCGGGGTGGAGGCCATGGACACCCCCGCGGCCTGTCGGACCTACAACCTGCTCATGGGGGAGGACCGTCTGGTGGCCGCGGCGCTGTTCCCCACCGAGCACGGCGGCTAGCTCCCCCCTACCGGTCCGGGAGCACCGTCAGCGGGTCGACGGGATCCGCGCGCCGCCGGACCTCGAAGTGGAGGGCGTCCTCCTCGGTGGACCCCGTCTGCCCAATGCGGGCCACCGGCTCCCCCGCCTCCACCCAATCGTCCTCGGCCACCAGGTTCTCCCGGTTGTAGGCGTAGGTGGTCAGGAAGCCACTACTGTGGCGAAGGATCACTAGGTTCCCGTAGCCCCGCAGCCCATCCCCAGCGTAGACCACACGGCCCGGAGCGGCAGCCAGCACCTCGGTGCCGGCGGGGGCGGCGATGTCGATGCCCGTGTTGCGGCTCCGACCTTGAGTCGAGAATTCCCGGACGATGGGGCCTTGCACGGGCCAGAGCCACTGCATTGGGATCTCGCCCCCATGCACGGCCACCTTCGTCGCCTTGGGGAGGCCCTTGACGCGAATCTCATCCCTTGCCTCCCTGTCCGAGCCCCTGGGCGGCACCAAGCGCAGGCGCTGGCTAACCTCCAGGTTGGCGGGATCCTCGATGTCGTTCCAGCGGATGACGTCCCGGTAGTCCACCCCGAACCGCTCCCCGATGGCGGCCAATGTATCCCCGCGCTGCACGAAGTAGTATGGGGGCATCGAGCTCTGGGAGCGGGGTGGGGACGGGTCCTGCGAGACCGAACCACAGCCCGCCCCAAGCGGGACCAGCGGCAGAAACAAGAACAGGGTTATGGGGAACGCACGAGTGGCCACGGCATCTTCCCGAAGGGTCCATACCGCCACCCTATCCCATCGCCCCTACCCCATCATCCGTCCCAGTCAAGGCCGAGGAGGATAAGTCCGGCCAGGGCCGCCATGCCTGTCCAGAAAAGGACCGGCGACCACTCCTCCACCTGCCTGTAGAGGCGCTCCCCACCGAGGCGGATGACTCCCGCCAGGACGAAGAACCGCAGGCCGCGTCCCCCGAGGGAGCCGAGCACAAAGGGGAGCAGGGGCATCTGCAGGCTCCCGGCGCCCAGGGTGAACACCTTGTAGGGGACGGGGGTCAGCCCCGCCAGGAACACGGCCCAGGCCCCGTAGGCCCCGAACCACTCCGCCACCCGGGCGTACTCCGCCTCCGCGCCGTAGAAGGCCAGCAATGGCTCGGCCACTGCCTGGTACAGGAAGGCGCCGATCAGGTAGCCCAGCAGCCCGCCCGCCACCGAGGTGGCCGTGGTCAGGGCCGCGAAGTACCAGGCCCGCCGGGGGCGGGCCAGGGCCATGGGCGCCATGAGGACGTCGGGAGGCACGGGGAAGAAGGAGGACTCGGCGAAGGAGAGCGCACCCAGCCACAGGGGCGCGCGCGGATGGCCGGCCTTCACAAGCGCCCAGCGCACCAGCTGTCGAATCATCGCGGTCCCTTTTCCGGGTGGTGCACAGGCCCCGCGGGAGCGGTGGGGCCGGGGAATCGAAAGCCAAGGGGCCGGCTAGGAGGAGGCCCCCTCCGGCTGGCGCAGCAGGGGCACGAAATGGCAGGGCCCGAGGTCCTCCGCCCGGACGCCGTCGGGCTCGCGGACCCAGCGCAGCAGGCGCTGCTCCTCCCCCACTCCGACCGGCCCCACCAGGCAGCCCCCCACGCGGATCTGCTCGAAGAGCTCGCGGGGCGGGGAATCGGCGCTCGCCGCCACCAGACCGGCGTCGAAGGGCGCCCGGTCCCGCCAGGCAGTCCGGCCATCCCCGACGCGGAAGTGGACGTTGGCGTAGCCCAGGCTCCGCAGGTTCTGGCGGCCCCGGCGGGCGAGACGGGGCAGCAGCTCCACCGCCCAGACGCCCTCCACCACTTCGGCCAGGACCGCGCTCTGGTAGCCCGAGCCAGCCCCAACATCCAGGACCCGTCGCGGCTCGAACTCCAGCACCGCCTCGGTCATGCGCGCCACCTCCCAGGGCTGGGAGAGGGTCTGGCCCCAGCCGATGGGCAGGGCCGTCTCCTCGTAGGCGCGGGTGGCCAGGGCCTCGTCCACGAACAGGTGGCGCGGCACCCGCCCCATAGCGGCCAGGAGCTCCTCGTTCCCGATCCCCCGGTCGCGCAGGCCGTCGATCATGCGCTCCCGGGTGCGGGCCGAGGTCATCCCGGTTCCGGGCTCATGGGGGCGCCTTGGAGCCACCCCTCGATCTCCTGCATGGCCGTGTGGTCGGTCATGTCGAGGCCCAGCGGGGTGACCGACACATACCCCGAGCGCACGGCAGAAAAGTCGGTGCCGGGTCCCGAGTCCGCCTCCGGACCCGCCGAGCCGATCCAGAAGATGGTCTCGCCGCGGGGGTCCTTGTCCACCACCACCCGCTCGCTGGCGTGCCGGTTGCCGAGCCGGGTGACCTGGATCCCCCGGAGCTCCTCCCAGGGCCGGTCCGGGACGTTGACGTTCAGGATCAGCTGCGGGGGGAGCTGATGGGCGCACAGGAGCTGCCCGGTCAGGTGGGCGGCGACCCGGGCGGCGGTCTCGAAGTGGGTGGCGTTCCGCCCCACCAGGGAAACGGCCATGGAGGGCGTATCCAGGTGGCGGGCTTCCACGGCCGCGGCCACCGTGCCCGAGTAGATGACGTCGTCGCCCATGTTGCTGCCGTGGTTGATGCCGGACACCACCACGGTGGGCTCCACCTCGAACACCCCGCCCAGGGCGATGTGGACGCAGTCGCTGGGGGTGCCGTCGATGGCGTACACCCCCTCCGCCACATGGCGGGCGCGGAGCGGGTGGAGGATGGTCAGGGCATTGGAGGCGCCGCTGCGGTCGGCTTCGGGCGCCACCACCAAAACCTGGTCCACGGCGCGCAGATGCTCCGCGAGCACCTGGATACCGCGGGCCCTGTAACCGTCATCGTTGCTAATCAGGATCACCGGACCAAGCCCTCGGCCGACGTTTGGCGGCGGGCCGCTGCGGCCCGGGTGCGTGCAGGCGGGAAAGGCTTCGGAAGATGGTCGGGGCGAGAGGATTTGAACCTCCGACCACTTGCGCCCCATGCAAGTGCGCTACCAGACTGCGCTACGCCCCGAATTGAGAGGGGTATTCTATGCCCCACCGCCGGCGCGGTCAACGGCCTCCCCCGCCTCGTTGGCATCCAGCTCCTCCAGAATGGCCGCCAGCTCGGCGCGGACCTCCCGGAGGGCGGTCACCCCGGCGGAAGACGACTCCGGACCCTCCGCCTCCGAGAGCCGTTCGCGGGCCCCCTCGATGGTGTATTTACGCTCCCAGAGCAAATAGCGGATGCGCCGGACCAGCCGCACGTCCTCGGGCCGGTAGGTCCGCCGGTTGCCGCCCCGTCGCCGGGGCCGGAGCTGGGGGAACTCCTCCTCCCAATACCGCAGGACGTGGGGCTCCACCCCGGAGAGATCCGCCGTCTCCCGGATGCTGAAGAACCGCTTGTCGGGAAGCGGCGGATCCCCGGTCATTCGTCGCGTTCGCCGTTCACCCGTGCTTTGAGCACCTGGCTGGGGCGGAAATTGACCACCCGGCGGGCGGTAATGGTCACTTCCTCGCCGGTCTTGGGGTTCCGCCCCGGCCGGGGCGGCTTGTCCCTGAGCTCGAACTTCCCGAACCCGGAGAGCTTCACCTCTTCGCCGTCGGCCAGGGCCCGGCGGATCTCGTTCAGGCTCGTCTCCACCAGCTCGCGGGCTTCCTTCTTGCTGAACCCGATACGATCGTGAAGCATCTCTACCAGGTCCGCCTTGGTTATCGCCAATCTGGACCCCTCAATATTCGTGTTCGGAACAGGGAGGCCACCGCCTGGCCCATCGGGCGGGTCGGTGGCCGGGTCGAATGCCCGAGAAGAGGGACCCCGCCCTCAACTCCGCAGGGTCGCACCCCCCCGGGCGGCGAGGCGGTCCACTAGCTCCGATACGGCCGCCTCGATCTGCGCGTCGGTGGGCGTCTCCTCCCGGGGCTGCAGGGTCAGGGACAAGCCTATGCTTTTAAAGCCTTCCTCGACGCCTTTGCCAGTGTATACATCGAAAATTCGCCAGTCCACGAGGGCCAGCGGGCCGCCCTCCAGCCCCTCGGCGAGCGGCTCCTGGAGGGCCGCGGCGGTCACCTCCTCGGGCACGACCACCGCCAGATCTCGGTGGGTTACCGGCAGGCGCGGAACCGCTTGATACCGGGGCACATCTCCAGCGTGCGCACGAAGCGTCTCCAGATCAAGCTGGTAAAGCACCGTACAGGCATCCACCTCCAGGCCCTCCGCCACGGAGGGATGGAGGGTTCCCACCCATCCGGCGGGCTCCCCATTCACCAGGACGCGGGCCGTCTGGCCGGGATGCAGGGCGGGGTGGGCCTCGGCCCGGAACTCCGCGCGATCCGCACCGACCCCGGCGCGCCGCAGCAAAGCCTCCACGTCGCCCTTCCCGTCGAAGAAATCGGCGGCCCGGCGCCGCCCGTCCCAGTGCGGCGGATCCACGGGACCGGCCAGGAGGCCGCCGACGGCGTCCCGTTGCTGGATCTCCCCGCCAATCCTAGGGAACACCCGGCCCAGCTCGAAGAGCCGGAGGCGGTGGTTCTGCCGGGCCCGGTTGGCGGCGGCGGTCTCCAGGAGCCCGGCGAACAGGTCGGGACGCATGACCGATTGCTCGCGGGACAGGGGGTTGGCGAGGGCCAAGGGCTCGGCCTCGGGATCAAGCCGACCCACGGTGTCGGGATCCACGAAGCTGTAGGTGATCACCTCCCGGTACCCCCGGTCCACCAGGGCCTGGCGCAGGGGCCGATCCTGGACATCGGTCTCAAGACCGGCATGGGGCTCCATGGAACCGGCCAGACGGGCGGTGGGGAGCCGGTCGTAGCCGTGCAGGCGGGCCACCTCCTCGATGAGGTCCGCCTCCAGGGCCAGGTCGAAGCGATACGAAGGCGGCACCACCTCCCATTCCTCGCCCTCTTCCTCGGTCTCGAAGCTCAGCCGGCGGAAGGCATCGCCCATGGCGTCGGCGCCGAGCTCGGTGCCCAGCCGGGCATCGGCCCGCGCCGGGCGGAAGGGGATCACCGGGCGCTGCGGCAGGTCGGCCTCGTTGAGCGCCTCGGTAACCGGCCCGGGGATCCCCCCGGCGATCTCCATCAGGAGAGCGGTAGCCCGCTCCATGGCGATCACCGGGAGGTGCGGGTCCACGCCCCGCTCGAAGCGGTGGCTGGCGTCGGTGTGCAGTCCCAGCTTGCGCGCCCGGCCGGCCAGGGCCCCGGGGCGGAAGTGGGCGGCCTCCAGGAAGACCTCCTCGGTCTCCTCGTCCACGGCGGAGCCCTGGGCGCCCATCACGCCCGCCACCGCCTGGACCCCCGCGTCGTCGGCGACCACCAGGGCACCGGCCTCCAGCTCCACCGCGCTGCCGTCGAGCAGGGTCACCGGCTCACCGGCAGCGGCGTGGCGAACGCGGATGTCGCCCGCCAGCCGGCGGTTGTCGAAGGCATGCAGGGGCTGCCCCAGCTCGAGCATGACGTAGTTGGTGACGTCCACCAGTAGGGAGACGGGCCGCACCCCGCAGCGGCGCAGGCGCTCCCGCATCCAGAAGGGGGTCTCCCGGCCCGCCGCCACACCCTGCACCACCCGGCCCAGGTAGCGCGGACAGTCCGCACCGGCCTCCAGTTGCACCTCCCGCTTGGCCCCCGAGGACGGCGCCACGGGACCCAGGGGCGGGCCCACCAGCGGCTGGTCGGACAGGGCCGCCACCTCCCGGGCGATCCCGGCCACCGACAGGCAGTCGCCCCGGTTGGGGGTGAGATCCAGTTCCACCACCGTGTCGTCCAGGTCCAAGTAGTCCCGGACGGGGGTGCCCACCGGGGCGTCCTCGGGGAGGATCATGAGGCCGGCGCTTTCCTCCGCCAGACCCAGCTCCGTCTCGGAGCACAGCATCCCTTCGGAGGTCTCCCCGCGCAGCTTGCTCTTCTTGATCTTCATGCCGTTGGGCAGGGTGGCCCCGGGAATGGCCACGGGCACCCGGTCTCCCGGCCCCATGTTGGTGGCCCCGCAAACGATGCTGCGCGTCTGCCCTTCCCCGGCGTCCACCCGGCACAGGGACAAGCGGTCGGCGTTGGGGTGCTGCTCGCAGGCCTCGATCACCCCCACCAGGACCTTGTCGAGTCCCTGGCCCAGGTACTCGGTGCCCTCCACCTCCAGCCCGGCCATGGTCAGCCGGTGGACCAGGGTCTCCCGGTCCCAGCCATGCTCCACCCACTCGGCGAGCCAGCGCTCACTGAACCGCATCGGTGTCCCTTCCTGAGAAACTAGCCTGAGAACTGATTGAACCGCCGAGACACGGGGAACGCGGAGAACAGAAAAAACGAAAAGGCACGGCAAGCGAGATCCGGACCCTGCACGCCTTCCCGCGCACCAAAGTGCGGGAAGATGCTTCGGAACCCTTCTTCAGCCTTTTACCGTGGCCGTTCTCCGCCCTCTCTGCGCCTCTGCGGTTCCCGTGTTTCCCGAGCAAACGGCCTACCCGGCCTGGAACTGCGCGAGGAAGCGCACGTCGTTCTCGAAGAACAGACGCAGGTCGTCCACTCCGTAGCGCAGCATGGTCAGTCGCTCCACCCCCATGCCGAAAGCCAGGCCGCCGTAGCGGTCGGCATCGATCCCCACGTGACCGAAGACGTTGGGGTGGATCAGCCCCGCCCCGAGCACCTCCAGCCAGCCGGTGTGCTTGCACACCCGGCAGCCGGCCCCTTCGCAGATCACGCAGCCGATGTCCACCTCCGCGGAGGGCTCGGTGAAGGGGAAGTAGCTGGGTCGGAAGCGGACAGGCAGGTCGTCGCGCTCGAACAGGCGCTGCAGGAAGTCCTGCAGGAGGCCCTTGAGGTGGGCGAAGCTCACCTGCTCGTCCACCACGAAGCCCTCCACCTGATGGAACATGGGGGTGTGGGTGACGTCGCTGTCACAGCGGAACACCCGCCCGGGGGCGATGGTCCGCAGCGGCGGCTCGCGGTCCTTCATGACCCGGATCTGCACCGGGCTCGTGTGCGTCCGCAGCAGCCAGTCCCCGTCGAAATAAAAGGTGTCGTGCATCATCCGCGCGGGGTGGTCCGCCGGGATGTTGAGGGCCTCGAAGTTGTGGAAGGCGTCCTCGATCTCGGGGCCCTTGTCCACCTCGAAGCCCATGGAGACGAACAGGTCCTCAATGCGCTCCAGCATGCGGGTCACCGGATGGAGCCCGCCCACCTCGGCGTGGCGGCCCGGCAGGGTCACGTCGATGCGCTCGGCCTCCAGCCGGTGCTCCAGCTCGGCCCGGGCCACCTCCACCCGCCGCTCTTCGAGCAGCCCGGCCACGGCCTCCTTGGCGGCGTTCACGGCCTGCCCGAACTCCTTGCGCTCCTCCGGATCGAGCTGCCCCACTTGTTTGAGCAGGCCCGTGAGCTCCCCCTTCTTCCCCAGATAGCCCACCCGCAAACGCTCCAGCTCGTCCAGGGACTCGGCGGCGCGGATCTCCTCCTCCGCCCGGCCCCGAATGGCCTCCAGCTGTTCCTGCATGCTCGCTCCACGGATTCCGAGTGCGGAGGCGGGAGGAACCCCCCGCCCCAAACACAAAGGGAGAAAGGGCCTGGCCCTTTCTCCCCGTGACATGCCGTTTCCGGTTCGGGAGACGGCGCCTAGGCCGCCTGGGCCTCCTTGGCCACCTCGACCACGCGGGCGAAGGCCTCCTTGTCCCGCACCGCCAGGTCGGCCAGGACCTTGCGGTCCACCTCCACCCCGGCGTTGCGCAGGCCGTTGATGAACCGGCTGTAGCTCAGGCCGTGCTCCCGGGCGCCGGCGTTGATCCGGGTCACCCACAGCCGGCGGAAATCGCGCTTGCGCTGCTTGCGGTCGCGGTACTGGTACTGGGCCGCACGCTCGACGAACTCGTTGGCAACCCGGAAGCAGTTCTTCTTGCGGCCCTGGAAGCCCTTGGCCTGCTTCAGGACCTTCTTGTGACGCCGGCGGGACTCGACGCCGCGCTTGACTCGTGCCATTTCTTCTCAGCTCCTTGGATCTTTGGGCCCCACGCAGATCCCGGGGCGGGTCCCCGCAGGGGTCCAACGGATTCCGGCGGGCCGCGGGAAGCGCCCGCCACGGCTCCCGAGACGGGCTCAGGAGTAGGGAAGCATCCGGCGCACGTTGCCTTCCTCCACCTTGGAGACCAGATCCGGCTTGCGCAGGTTGCGCTTGCGGTCGCGGCCCTTCTTGGTGCGGATGTGGCTGTAGTGCGAGCTGCGGCGCTTGATCTTGCCGCGGGCGGTAACCTTGAAGCGCTTGGCCGCGCCGCGGTTGGTCTTCATCTTGGGCATAGCGACTGCTCTCCCGGCCTGAGGTCTTGGGATGAACGGGAATGGGCGCCGGACGCGGTTCCGGCCTACTGGTGCTTGATGGGAGTGACCACCATGATCATCTGCCGCCCTTCCAGCTTGGGCTGCTGCTCCACCTTGCCGTACTCGGCGAGATCCTCCTCGATGCGCTGGAGAATCCCCCGTCCGATGTCCTGATGGAGCATCTCCCGGCCGCGGAAGCGCATGGTGACCTTGACGCGATCGCCTTGCTTGAGGAACCGGATGGCGTTCTTGAGCTTGACCTGGTAGTCGTGCTGATCCGTCTTGGGACGGAACTTGACTTCCTTGAGCTGGACTTGCTTCGTCTTCGCCTTCGCACGGTGGGCCTGCTTGCTGGCCTCGTACTTGTACTTGCCGTAGTCCATGATCTTGCACACAGGCGGCTCGGCCTGCGGCGAGACCTCGACCAGGTCGAGACCAGCCTCGTCCGCTCTATCGAACGCTTCCTGGAGGGAAACAACGCCTACCTGCTCGCCCTCGGCGTCAACCAGGCGCACCTCTTCGGCTTCGATGTCCTCGTTGACGCGCGGCTGTTTCTCCTGTTTAGCGATCTCTAGCCCTCCGATTCGATCTGTTTGTTATCGACCTCGCTGCGCAGACGGTCGACAAACGTGGCGACATCCATGGCCCCCAGATCCTCCCCGGACCGGTGGCGCACGGATACCTGGCCGGACTCCATTTCCTGGTCCCCCACCACCAGCATGTAGGGGACCTTGTCCATGGTGTGCTGACGTATTTTAAAGCCGACCTTTTCGTTCCTCAAGTCGGCCTCCGCCCAAAACCCGGCGTTTTTCAGCCGATTCGCCACCTCGGCGGCGTAGTCGGCCTGATGGTCGGTGATGGGGAGCACCTGCGCCTGGACCGGGGCAAGCCAGGCCGGGAACTTGCCGGCGTAGTGCTCGATCAGGACGCCGAAGAAGCGCTCCAGGGAGCCGAAGATGGCCCGGTGGATCATGATGGGTCGTGCGCGCTCGCTCGACTCGTCCACATATTCCAGATCGAAACGCTCCGGGAGGTTGAAGTCAAGCTGGACGGTGGAGCACTGCCACTGCCGGCCGATGGCATCGCGGATCTTGAAGTCGATCTTGGGGCCGTAGAAGGCGCCGCCGCCCTCGTCGAGGTGGTACTCCAGCCCCTGGCGCTCGATGGCGCCCCGCAGCGCCGCGGTGGCCTTCTCCCAGATCTCGTCGGAGCCCACCGACTTCTCCTCCGGCCGCGTGGAGAGATAGAGGTCGACCTCGTCGAAGCCGAAGGTGTTGAGGACCCGCAGGGTGAGGTCCAGAACCCCCGCGATCTCCGACTCCATCTGGTCCTCACGGCAGAAGATGTGGGCGTCGTCCTGGGTGAAGCCGCGCACCCGCATGAGACCGTGCAGGGCCCCGCTCATCTCGTAGCGGTACACCGTGCCCAGCTCCGCCCAGCGGATGGGCAGCTCGCGGTAGGAGCGCAGCTGGTCCTTGTACACCAGGACGTGGAAGGGGCAGTTCATGGGCTTGATCTCGAAGGGATGCCCTTCCACTTCCATGGCCGGATACATGGAGTCGCTGTAGAAGTCCGCGTGCCCGGAGGTCTGCCACAGGTCGTAATCGGCCACGTGGGGGGTGTACAGGAACTCGTAGCCGGCCCGCTCGTGCTCGGAGCGCCAGTACTCCTCGATGCGCCGCCGGATGCGCGCCCCCTTGGGGTGCCAGAACACCAAGCCGCCGCCGGCGTCCTCCTGGATCGAGAATAGGTCCAGCTGCTGACCGAGCCGCCGGTGGTCGCGCTTCTCCGCCTCCTCCAGCTGCTTGAGGTAGCGCTTCAGGGCCTTCTTGTCGGGCCACGCCGTGCCATAAACCCGCTGCAGCATCTCATTGCGGGCGTCGCCGCGCCAGTAGGCTCCGGAGACCTTGGTGAGCTTGAAGGCCTTGAGCTTGCCCGTGCTCGGCACGTGCGGCCCCCGACACAGGTCGACGAAATCGCCTTGCCAGTAGACGGACACGTCCTCGTTATCGGGGATCTCGCCGATGATCTCCGCTTTGTAGACCTCCCCCTGGTCGCGGAAGAAGCGGATGGCCTCGTTCCGGTCCCAGACCTCGCGCTGCACCGGCTCGTCCCGCTCGGCGATCTCGGCCATCTTCTCCTCGATGGCCTCCAGGTCTTCGGGGGTGAAGGGGCGGTCGTAGGCGAAATCGTAATAAAAGCCGTTCTCCACCACCGGGCCGATGGTGACCTGGGCCTCGGGAAACAGCTCCTTCACCGCCTCCGCAAGGAGATGGGCGGTGGAGTGCCGGATAACCTCCAGGCCTTCCTCGTCGTCGGCGGTTACGATGGCCACTTCGGCGTTATCCGGGACCGGAGCGGAGAGGTCCACCAGACGCCCGTTCACCTTGCCGGCCACGGCGGCCTTGGCCAGCCCTGGACCGATGTCGGCGGCCACGTCGCCAACCGTGACCGGCTGCTCGAATTCTTTTTTGGACCCGTCGGGTAGGGAAACGGATGGCACCGCGGACTCCCTGCTTGCTGGAACCGGAGCTCGGATTCGGACAGGAACCGGAGGTTTGGCCCCTCCCTGCCACGCCGAGTTCCCTGGAAACAAAAAAAGGCATCCGGGCGGATGCCTCGAGTCAGGATATGGTAGGCGCGGGCGGTTTCGAACCGCCGACCTCTACCGTGTCAAGGTAGCGCTCTCCCGCTGAGCTACGCGCCTTTTGGGAACTTGGAAAGCTACCACTCCGCCGCACCAAGGGTCAACCCTGTCCGCCCCGGCGCGCCCTCCGACGGCGCGGTCCGGGGCCGTCCTCACAGGGTACGCACGGCGAACAGGGACAGCTCCACCAGCGGGCCCGGGACGATGCCGAACAGGAGCACGGCCAGCGCGTTCAGGGACAGGGCGCCGGTGGCGAGGCCGTCCCGGTCCGGGCTCAGCTCCGCGGCCGGTGTGTCGAAGTACATCACCTTCACCACCCGGAGATAGTAAAAGGCGCCGATGACGGCCATGAGGACACCGAACACCGCCAAGCCCACCATGTCCGCCTGGACGGCGGCCTGGAAGACGTACAGCTTGGCCATGAAGCCGCCCGTGGGCGGGACCCCGGCCATGGCGAACATCAGGATCAGCAACAGGAAGGCCTTCCAGGGGTGGCTCTGGGAGAAACCGGCATAATCCTCGATGCGCTCCCCGGCCACGCCCTGACGGTGCATCATGGTCACCAGGCCGAAGGCAGCGCCGCCCATGAGGGTGTACATGACCATGTACATCATGGTGGGCATGTAGCCGGTCTCGGCGGTGGGGGCCGCAGCCAGGCCAATGAGCAGGTAGCCCACGTGGGCGATGGCCGAATAGGCCAGCATCCGCTTCAGACTGCTCTGGGCGATGGCCACCACGTTGCCCACCACCAGGGACAGCACCGCCAGGATGGCGGCGATCTCCTGCCACTGGGCCGCCATGGGGCCGAGCCCGTCCACCATGATCCGCAGCAGCAGGGCGAAGGCCGCAAGCTTGGGCGTGGAGGCGAGCAGGGCGGTGATCGGGGACGGCGCGCCCTGGTAGACGTCGGGCACCCACATGTGGAAGGGAACGGCGCCCAGCTTGAAGGCCAGGCCGATGGCGACGAACACCACGCCCATTACCATGAGGGGATCGTCCACCCCCACCTCGCCCGCGTGACTGGCCACGTCGGCGATCAGCAGGCTGCCGCTGGCGCCGTAGAGCAGCGAGAGGCCGTAGAGGAAGACCCCGGAGGCCAGCGAGCCGAGGATGAAGTACTTGAGCGCCCCTTCGGTGGCCGGCACCGAGTCCCGGTCCATGGCGATCATGGTGTACAGGGACAGGGACATGAGCTCCAGGCCCAGGTAGGCCATCAGGAGCGTCCCCGCGGAGGCCATGAGCATCATGCCCGTAGTGGCGAGCAGCACGAGGATGAACAGCTCGCCCTTGTACATCTCCAGGCGCTGCAGCGGACGGCGGGCGTAGATCACCACCAGGGCCGTCATCACCAGGAGCACGAGCTTGAGCACCCCGCTGAGGGAGTCGTGGACGAAATGGCCGTGGAAGGCGGTCTCCCTCGCCTCGGGCAGACCGGTGATGGCCAGCAGGGCCCCCACCAGCAGGGTGAGCACGGTGGCGCCATAGGTGATGCCCCGCTGCCCCGGCTTCAGGTACAGGTCCAGAACCAGGATCACGCAGGCCATCGCCACCACGAAAAGCTCGGGGAGGATGGCCCCCAGGTCGCTCGCTGAAAACTCCATGCGTTCCTACCCTCTTACCCGGGATCGCTTGCCGCGATCAGAGCTTGGTGGTGTTGGCCTGCTCGACCAGCTGGGTGACCGAGCTGTCCATGATCTCCAGGAAAGGCGCGGGCCACAGCCCCATCAGGAGCACGAGGACCGCCAGGGGTGCGAACACCCACTTCTCCCGCACGGACATGGGCGGCATCTCGCGTTCGACCTTTTCGGAGGTAACGGCCCCGAAGATCACCCGCTTGTACAGCCACAGCGTGTAGGCGGCGCCGAGGATCAGGGTAGTGGCGGCCAGGACGGCAAACCAGGGCTGCACCTTGAAGGCTCCCAGGATCACCATGAACTCGCCCACGAACCCGGAGGTCCCCGGCAGGCCGGCGTTGGCCATGGCAAACAGCATGAAGAAGGCGGCGAACACCGGCATCACATTGGCAACGCCGCCATACTCGCTGATGCGCCGCGTGTGCAGGCGGTCATACATGACGCCGATGCACAGGAACAGCGCGGCGGAGACGAAGCCGTGGGAGATCATCTGCACGAGTCCCCCGGCGACGCCCTGGTTGTTGAACATGAAGTAGCCCAGGGTCACGAAGCCCATGTGGGCGATGGAGGAGTAGGCCACCAGCTTCTTCATGTCCTCCTGCACCAGGGCCACCAGGCCGATGTAGACCACCGCCACCAGGGACACAGCGATCACCAGCCAGGCCAGCTCGTGGCTGGCGTCCGGGGTGATGGGCAGGGAGAAGCGCAGGAAGCCATAGCCGCCCATCTTCAGCATGATGGCCGCCAGGATCACCGACCCGGCGGTCGGCGCCTCCACGTGGGCGTCGGGCAGCCAGGTGTGCACCGGCCACATGGGCACCTTCACGGCGAAGGCGATCAGGAAGGCCAGGAAGATCCACACCTGCTCCGCAAGGGACAGCTGGACATCGTGCAGGGCGAGGATGTCGAAAGTGCCGGCCTGGGCGTAGAGGTAGACCAGGGCCACCAGCATCAGCACGGAGCCGAAGAAGGTGTAGAGGAAGAACTTGATGGTGGCGTAGATGCGGTTGGGCCCGCCCCAGATCCCGATGATCAGGAACATGGGGATCAGCATGGCCTCCCAGAACACGTAGAACAGCACCGCGTCAAGCGCCGAGAAGACGCCGATCATGAGGCCGTTCATGATCAGGAAGGCGGCCATGTACAGGGGCACCTGCCGGGTGATGGATTCCCAGGAGGCGGCCACGGCGATCACCGTGGACAGGGAGGTGAGCAGCACCAGCAGCACCGACAGCCCGTCCACGCCGAGCTTGTAGTGGATGTCGAAGGCCGGGATCCACACCCGGTCCTCGACGAACTGCATGCCCGCCGTTCCGGTGTCGAAGCCCACCAGCAGCAGCGTGGTGATCAGGAACACCACGCCGGATACCACCAGGGCCAGCCACCGCGCCATCTCATCGCGATTGCGGCCCAGGGCCAGGACCAGCAGCCCGCCCAGGATGGGCAGCCAGACGGATAGACTCAGGATGGGAAGCTGTTCCACGAGGTCCTCTCCCGAAGCGTTTTCCCGGACCGACGGTTATCGGATCAGGTACCAGCTGACCAGGACGAACACCCCGATCAGCATGGAGAAGGCGTAGTGATAGACGTAGCCGCTCTGCATGGCCCGAAGCCGGCCGGACAGGGCGGCGACGCGGCGCGCGGTGCCGTTAACCAGGCCGTCGTCGATGATGTCCTGGTCGCCCCGCCGCCACAGGAAACGGCCGAGACCGATGCCCCCCTCGGCGAACACCCGGTCAAAGAGCGCATCGAAGCCGTACTTCTTGTCCAGGATCCCGTACACGGGGCCGCTGGCGTCGGCGATCTTTGCCGGCAGGTCCGTACGCACCATGTACAGGTAGTAGGCGGCGCCGATGCCCAGTAGCGCCAGGGCCAATGGGATGTAGACCTGCCAGCCACCGTGGTGGTGGTGCAGCTCCTCCAGGACGCGGTGCCCCTCGGCCACGTACAGGGCATCGCCGAAGAACCCGCCGAAGGCCACGGGCTCGATCCAGACGAAGCCGGCAAACACCGAAGGGAGGGCGAGCAGGATCAGCGGCACGGTGATCACCCGGGGCGATTCATGGACGTGCGCCTTGGTGTGCTCGTCCATGCGCTCCTCGCCGTGGAAGGTCATGAAGTACATGCGGAAGGTGTACAGGGCGGTGACTACCACGCCGGCCAGCACCGCCAAGTGGGCGAACCCGGCCCCCGGGATGTGCGAGAGCGCGGTGGCCTCGATGATGGTGTCCTTGGAATAGTACCCCGCGAAGGGCCAGATCCCGGCCAGCGCCAGGGCGCCGATCAGGAAGGTCCAGTGGGTGATCGGCATGTGCTTCTTCAGGCCGCCCATCTTGCGCATGTCCTGCTCGTCCAGTACGGCGTGGATGGCCGAGCCGGCGCCCAGGAACAGCAACGCCTTGAAGAAGGCGTGGGTCATGAGGTGGAAGATGCCCGCCGCATAGGCGGACACGCCCATGGCCACCACCATGTAGCCCAGCTGGCTGAGGGTGGAGTAGGCGATCACCCGCTTGATGTCGTTCTGCACCAGCCCGATGAGGGCCATGAACAGGGCGGTCACCGCGCCGACAATCAGCACCACTGCCAGGGCGGTCTCGCTGTGCTCGAAGATGGGGGACAGCCGCGCCAGCATGAAGACACCCGCGGTCACCATCGTGGCGGCGTGGATCAGCGCCGAGATGGGCGTGGGGCCCTCCATGGAGTCCGGCAGCCACACATGCAGCGGCACCTGGGCCGACTTGCCCATGGCGCCCACGAACAGGGCGATGGCGATGAAGGTCACCACCGACCACTCCCACCCGGGGAAGAGGGCGAAGGTGGTCCCGGCCAGGTCCCCCACCTGCTCGAACACGGCGTCATACTGCAGGGTGCCGAACCAGGCGTAGATGGCAGCGATGCCCAGCAGGAAGCCGAAGTCGCCCACGCGATTGACCAGGAAGGCCTTGAGGTTGGCGGCGATAGCCGTGGGCCGCTTGTACCAGAAACCGATCAGGAGGTAGGAGACCAGCCCCACGCCTTCCCAGCCGAAGAACAGCACCAGGAAGTTGTTGCCCATGACCAGCATGAGCATGAAGAAGGTGAACAGGGAGATGTAGCTGAAGAACCGGTTGTAACCGGGGTCCCCGTGCATGTAGCCGATGGTGTAGACGTGCACCAACAGGCTGACGAAGGTGACCACCGTCATCATCAGGGCGGTCAGCGGATCGATGAGGAAGCCCACCTCCAGGCTCAGGTCCCCGCTCACCAGCCAGGTGTAGACCGTGCCGTTGAAGGTGTTGCCCTGCAGGACGTCGGCCAGGACGTAAAGGGAAAGCAAGAAGGAGATGGCCACACCGGGAATCGCCCAGCGATGCCCCACCTCCCGGTCGCTCAGGGCCTTGGTCCCGGCCATGATGGCCCCCGCCAGCGAAGCCAGCGGGATCAGCAGGTAAAGCGCTTCCATGGTTGCCGCTTCCCCTTCCGAGTGGTTGGTCGCACCCCGCCAGCCGCGTGCGGGGCCCCTTTTGGATTCCGGTCCCGGGGCGGGCCGTCAGCCTTGCAGGCTGTTGATATCGTCCACGTCGATGCTGCGCTTGTTGCGGAAAAACAGCACCAGAATGGCCAGCCCGATGGCCGCCTCCGCGGCCGCCACCGTGAGGATGAAGAACACGAACACCTGGCCGTCGAGGTTGTTGAGGTGCTGACTGAAGGCGATGAAGTTGATGTTCACCGCCAGGAGGATCAGCTCGATGGCCATCAGGATGGTGATGACGTTCTTCCGGTTGAGGAAGATCCCCATCACGCCGATGGCGAAGACGATCGCACCCAGCACCAGATAGTTCGAAAGCGGAATCATGCGTTCTCCCAGGTCCTGTACGGGACGTCCGCCCGTGGTCCTATTGGTCGGTGCCCTGGCCGCCCTCGGAGGGCATGTCCACCATGCGCACGCGGTCGCCGCGCCGTACCTGCACCTGCTCCCCGGGCTCCTGGTACTTGGAATCGGGCCGGCGGCGCAGGGTCAGGGCGATGGCCGCCACCAGGGCAACCAGGAGCACCAGGGCCGCCACCTCGAAAGGCAGGAAGTAGTCGGTGTACAGCACCCGGCCGAGGAGGGTGGTGTTGCCCGCCTCCTCGCCGCCGAGGGCGCTGTCCCCGCCGATCATCGGGGCCTCGCCCCCGGCGGTGAGCGCCATGGCCATCTCCACCACCAGGATGAAGGCGATCACCGCCCCCAGCGGCAGGTAGTTGAGAATCCCCTCCCGCATCCGGGACAGGTTGATGTCGAGCATCATGATGACGAACAGGAACAGCACCATGACTGCCCCCACGTACACCAGGATCAGGGTGAAGCCGAGGAACTCGGCACCGGCCAGGATGAACAGGGCCGCGCCGTTGAAGAAGGCCAGCACCAGGAACAGCACCGAATGGACCGGGTTGCGGGCCGAGATCACCATGAAGGCGGAGGCCACCAGGATGGTGGCGAACAGGTAAAAAATGGCCTCTAGGGCAGACATGGTCGCTGTCTTTCCTCGCTTGCGCGGTCGCTAGTAGGTGACTCGCCGGTAGTGGCACACACGCGCCTCCCCTCGGCCCCGGACGAGGGGGCCGGGCCATGCCCGGGAGGGGCGCTCATCGGTATGGCGCATCCAGGCGCCGGTTCTCGGCAATCTCCGCTTCGTACTTGTCGCCGATGGCCAGCAGGGTTTCCTTGCCGTAGATCAGATCGCCCCGCTCCTCCCCGTGGAACTCGAAAATGTGCGTCTCCACGATGGAATCCACCGGGCAGGACTCCTCACACAGCCCGCAGTAGATGCACTTGGTGAGGTCGATGTCGTAGCGGGTGGTCCGGCGGGTGCCGTCGTCCCGCTCCTCGCTCTCGATGGTGATGGCCAAAGCGGGGCAGACGGCCTCGCACAGCTTGCAGGCAATGCACCGCTCCTCGCCGTTCGGATACCGCCGCAAGGCATGGAGGCCGCGGAACCGCGGCGACATCGGCGTGTACTCGTCCGGGTACTGGACGGTTATCTTCCGCTTGAACATGTGGCGGCCCGTGAGCATAAGGCCGCGCCACAGCTCCGTCAAAAAGAAGGTCTGGAAGAACCTCGGGCCGGACATGGTTCGTGCTCCCATCTATCAGTGGAAGATCGGGGCCAGGGGCGTCAGGTTGGCCACGGCGATCACCAGGATCCACACCAGCGTCACCGGGATGAAGACCTTCCAGCCCAGCCGCATGATCTGGTCATAGCGGTAGCGCGGAAAGGTTGCCCGGAACCAGAGGAAGAAGAACAGGAACAGCGCTGTCTTCAGCAGCAGCCATACGGGGCCCGGGATCCAGGTAAAGGGGGCCACCGGCAGCGGGGCATCCCAGCCGCCCAGGAACAGCAGGGCGGTGAGGATGGAGATCAGGATCATGTTGGCGTATTCCGCCAGGAAGAACAGGGCGAAGGTCATGCCGGCGTATTCCACGTGGAAGCCCGCCACGATCTCCGATTCGCCCTCGGCCACGTCGAAGGGCGCGCGGTTGGTCTCCGCCACGCCGGAGACGAAATAGACCACGAACAGCGGTAGCAGGGGCAGGAAGTACCAGTTCCAGATGCCGCCCGTCTGCCCCGCCACGATCTCACCGATGTTCAGGCTGTTGGCGGCCATGATCACGCCGATCAGCGCGAACCCCATGGCGATCTCGTAGGCGATCATCTGGGCGCCGGCCCGCATGGAGCCGAGGATGGCGTACTTCGAGTTGGCGGCCCAGCCCGCCATGATGATGCCGTAGATCCCTAGGGCCGTTACCGCCAGCAGGAACAGCAGGCTGACGTCGATGTCCGCCAGCACCGGGGTAACCTCCCCGATGGGGGTGTCGTAGGTGGGCCCGAAGGGAATCACCGCCCAGGCCAGCAGCGCGGGACCAAGGGACAAGATGGGGGCGATGATGTAGACGCCGCGGTTCGACTGCGACGGGAAGATGGATTCCTTGAACAGCAGCTTCAGCGCATCGGCGATGGGCTGCAGCCAGCCCCGTGGACCGACCCGGTTGGGTCCCACCCGCAGCTGGATGTAGCCGATCACCTTGCGCTCGGCGAAGGTCAGGTAGGCCACCGCGAGCATCAGCGGCACCAGGACGGCCACGATTTGGGCCAGAATCCAGGCCACCGGCAGGACGTACTCGAATGTCCATGAGGCCAAGGTCATCCATCACCCCTTAAGTTTGGTACCCGGAAACCGGGCCGGCGGCGCGCCGGCCCCGGTGGCTACTTGTTCGTTTCCACCCGCACTCGCCCGTAGATGGGACCCAGCGGGGCGGAATCCTCCCCAGCCGGAATCCACGTCGCCCCGCGGGGGACCCCTTCGTCCAGATGCACCGGAAGCCAGACCGCTCCCCCGTCCCCGGCGAAGTGCGCCTCGGCGAACTCCCGGAGGCCGAGCTCGGCGGCGGTGTCGGGGTGCAGGAAGGCCCGCAGGCCGCCGAACTGCTCCTGGAGGGCCGGAGCGTGCCGGACGAACAGGTCGTCGTGGTAGATGTGCCGGCTGGGGATCCGCCACAGCCCCTCCCCGCCGACGGCCTGGGGCTCGGGCTCGTAGGCCACCTCCGCCGGGGACCCGCCCAAGGTGATGCCGGCCCGGGCCACCGCGGCCTCCGCGTGGGTACGGATCTCGTCCACCTCCACGAACTCGCTCCCGGGCACCCCCAGGCTGTGGGCGAGGACCCGCAGGACCTTCCAGGCCGGCCGGGCCTCGCCGGCGGGCTTGGCCGCCGGACGCATGGCCTGCAGCCGGCCCTCCCCGGACAGATAGGTTCCCTCGTTCTCCGGGGGGGCGGCCGCGGGCAGCACCACGTCGGCGTGCTCCGCCGTGGCCGACCAGTGACTGGTGATCACCAGGCGGAATTCCGCCCCGTCGAGGGCCCGCCGCGCGGCCGCTGGATCCCCGGCCTCAACCAGCGGGTCGGCGCCGACCACCAAATAGCCCTTGCGGCCCTCCTCGCCAAGGAAGGACGTGGCGGGACGTCCCTGGCGGACGCCGTCGCCGCCGGGACCCTGGTGCGGAACGCAGCCCATGGCCCACGCCCCCACGCTGTTGGCGTAGGGCGCCAGGTAGCCAAAGCGGGCCCCAGCCAAGTCGGCGAGGCGGCGTGCCAGGGCGATGATCTCCGCGGCCTGCGGGTGCTCCTGGGCCTGGGTGCCCACCAGAACCGCCACCCGTTCCCCTTCGTGCAGGGAGCGGGCCACCCGCTCCAGGGCCTGCTGCTCCAGCCCGGCCTCCTCCGCGCCCGTGTCGGCCGGGGCGGACTTTTCGGCGGCACGGGCTACGGCCGCGGCCAGGGCGGCCACCGCCGGCGATTCGGCGCCGGGGGCGTGCACCAGGTGGTCCAGATGGCGGAAGTTCTCCGAATAGGCCACGGGGTTCAGGGTGGAGATCTCGGCGCCCTTCTTGGCGGCCTTGTGCAGCCGGTGGTTGGCCAGGGGCTGGTCCTTGCGGGGGTTGCCGCCGATGACCAGGGCCGCGTCCACCGCCTCCAGCTCCTCCAGCGTCTGCCCCAGCAAGGGGGTGGCGTCGGCGATATGGGTATCGAAGTCGCCGTCGGTCCAGTGCTGGCGATGGTCCACCTCCGTGGCGCCAACCCCCCGCACCAGGTGCTGGGTGAGCCACTGCTCCTCCAGGGTGGCGGTGGGCGCCACCACGGCGGCGAGGTCCTTGCCCACCGCGCGTAGGCCGCGCAGTGCCGCATCGAAGGCCGCCTCCCAGGAGGCCTCCTGCCACTCGCCTTCCCGGCGGATCATGGGGGCGGTAACCCGCCCGTGCTCCACGGCCTCGTAGGAGAAGCGGCCCTTGTCGCAGATCCACTCCTCGTTGACCGCCTCGTTCACTACCGGCAGGGCGCGCTTCACCTGGCCCCGCACCTCCTCGATCTCCATGTTGCAGCCCACCGAGCAGTGGGGGCACACGGTCTCGTGGCGCTTCATCTCCCACACCCGCGCGGTGAAGCGGTACGGCTTGGAGGTGAGCGCCCCCACCGGGCAGAGATCGATCATGTTGCCGGAGAGCTCGGACTCCACCGTGCTTCCCACGTAGGTGCCGATCTCCATGTGCTCGCCGCGGAAGGCCGCCCCGAGCTCCATCTGTCCAGCCACCTCCTGGCCGAAGCGCACACACCGGGTGCAGTGGATGCAGCGGGTCATCTCGGTCTCGATGAGGGGACCGAGGTCCTCGTCCTCCACCGCGCGCTTCTCTTCCTGGTAGCGCGAATGGCCCGAGCCGTGGGCCATGGCGAGATCCTGCAGGTCGCACTCGCCGCCCTGGTCGCAGATGGGGCAGTCCAGCGGGTGGTTGATGAGCAGGAACTCCATCACCCCGCGGCGCGCGTCCACGGCCGTCTCCGAATGGGTGTGGATGTGCATGCCGTCGGAGATGGGCGTGGCGCAGGCCGGCACCGGCTTGCGCATCTTCTCCACCTCCACCAGACACATCCGGCAGTTGGCCGCCACCGACAGCTTGCGGTGGTAGCAGAAGCGGGGCACATCGATGCCCAGCTGGTCAGTGACCTCGATGATCATCTGCCCGTCGTCGACGGTGTGCGGCTCGCCGTTTATGTAGATCTCGGCCATTGAACCCTACCCTTCTCGGTGAGGCCGTGCCTTTGCCGATACCCCCCCGCCGACCGCTGCCCGGCGGGGCACCAAGCCCGTTGGGACCCTCAGCCCGCCTCGGCCACCTTGCCGGCGGGGGCCGCCGCGGCCACCATGCAGCGCTTGTTGGCGATGTGGTACTCGTATTCGTCGCGGAAATGCTTGAGGGAGCTGACCACCGGAGCCACCTCGGCATCGCCGAAGGCGCAGATGGTGCGCCCCTCGATCCGGGATCCGATATCCTCGAGAAGCTCCAGGTCCTCCGGCCGTCCTTGGCCGTGCTCGATGCGGTGCACCACCCGGTAGAGCCAGCCAGCCCCCTCCCGGCACGGCGTGCACTGGCCGCAGGACTCGTGGAAGAAGAACTTGGCCACCCGCTCTACCGCCCGGACGATGCAGGTGGTCTCGTCCATGACGATCACCGAGCCCGCGCCGAGCATGGTCCCTGCCTGGCCCAGGGACTCGTAGTCCATGTTGGCGTCCATGATCACCTCGCCGGGCACCATGGGCACGGACGGGCCGCCCGGGATCACCGCCTTGAGCTTGTGGCCGTTGCGCACCCCGCCGGCGAGCTCCAGGAGCTCCGAGAAGGGCGTACCCATGGGCACCTCGTAGTTGCCCGGCCGGTTCACGTGACCCGAAACCGCGAAGATCTTGGTGCCACCGGAATCGGGAGTGCCCAGGGACTGGAACCAGTCGCCGCCGTTGTTGATGATGGCGGGCACGGAGGCCAGGGTCTCCACGTTGTTCACCGTGGTGGGCCGGCCGTAGATGCCGTGGTTGGCTGGGAACGGCGGCTTGAAGCGGGGCATGGCCTTCTTGCCCTCGATGGACTCCAGCATCGCCGTCTCCTCCCCGGCGATGTAGGCGCCGCCGCCCCGGTGGACGTAGAGGTCGAAGTCCACCCCGGAGCCCAGGATGTCCTTGCCCAGGTAGCCCGCCTCGTAGGCCTCGTCGATGGCCTCCTGGACCCGGACGTAGGGCTCCCAGAACTCGCCGCGGATGTAGACGTAGCCCACGGTGGCGTCGATGGCGAACCCGCCGATGATCATGCCCTCGATGAGCATGTGCGGGTTGTAGCGCATGATGTCCCGGTCCTTGAAGGTGCCGGGCTCCGCTTCGTCGGCGTTGCAGGCGAGGTACTTGGGCTGCGGCGTGTCCGCCGGCATGAACGACCACTTCAGACCGGTGGGGAAGCCGGCGCCCCCGCGCCCGCGCAGCCCGGAGCGCTTGACCTCGGCGACCACGTCGTCCCGGGTCATGCCGTCCTGCAGCACCTTCTGAACGGCGGTGTAGCCGCCGTTGTCCCGGTAGGCCTGCAGAGTGTGGGAGTCGGCCCGGTCCGTTCCGGCCAGGGTGACGAGGGTGTAGTCCTTCGGATATTCGGGCATTGCTCTTTCCCGTTCGCCTTCGGCTCTAGTCGAGGCTGGCGAGGATCTCGTCCATCCGCTCGGGGGAGACGTCCTCGTAGTAGTCCTTGCCGATCCAGACCACCGGGGCCCCGCCGCAGGCCCCCAGGCATTCCACCTCGGTGAGGGTGAAACGCCCGTCCTCCGTGGTCTCCCCGAAGTCGATCCCCAGCTGGCCGCGCAGGTGGTCGACGATGCCGTCGGACCCGCAGAGCATGCAGGAGAGGTTGGTGCACACCTTGATCTGGTGCCGGCCCACCGGGGAGCGGTTGAACATGTCGTAGAAGGTGGCCGCCTCGTAGACCTTGATGGGCTCCAGCTCCAGGTACTCGGCGATGGCCTCCAGGGTCGGCTCGTCCAGCCACCCGTATTCGTCCTGCGCGGCGTGGAGGGCCCAGATCAGCGCCGAGCGGTTCTGCTCCGCGGGGTACTGGGCCCGCGCCTCATCGATCTTGTTGCGAACGGACTCGGAGAGTTGCATGGCTTACCTGTCGATCTCACCGAACACGATGTCCTGGCTCCCGAGGATGGTCACCACGTCCGCGAGCATGTGGCCGCGGGCCATCTCGTCCATGGAGGCCAAGTGCGGGAAGCCGGCCGCCCGGATCTTCACCCGGTAGGGCTTGTTGGCGCCGTCGGAGACCAGATAGACCCCGAACTCGCCCTTGGGGTGCTCCACCGCCTGGTAGGTCTCTCCCGGCGGGATGTGGAAGCCCTCGGTGAACAGCTTGAAGTGATGGATGAGGGCCTCCATGGACTGCTTCATCTCCGCGCGCGGCGGCGGGGACACCTTGTAGTCGTCGCTCTTCACCGGGCCGGGGTTCTCGCGCAGCCAGTCCACGCACTGCTTGATGATCTTCACCGACTCGCGCATCTCCTCCACGCGGACGAGGTAGCGGTCGTAGGTGTCACCGGTCCGCCCCACCGGGACGCGGAAGTCCATGCGATCGTACACGGCGTACGGCTGCTTCTTGCGCAGGTCCCACTCGATGCCCGAGCCCCGCAGCATGGGGCCGCTGAAGCCAAGCTGCTTCGCCCGCTCCGGGGAGACCACGCCCACCCCCACCGTGCGCTGCTTCCAGATGCGGTTGTCGGTGAGGAGGGTCTCGAAATCGTCGATGCTCTGCGGGAAGAACTCGGTGAAGGCGTCGATGAAGTCCAGGAGGGAGCCCTCCCGGTACTGGTTCATCTCCTTGACGTCCTTCTCCGAATGCCACTTGGAGGGCTGGTACTTGGGCATGGCGTCCGGGAGGTCCCGGTTCACCCCGCCCGGGCGGTAGTAGTTGGCGTGCAGACGCGCTCCGCTGGCCGCCTCGTAGGCGTCCATGAGGTATTCCCGGTCCCGGAAGCAGTACAGGAACATGGTCATGGCGCCGATATCCATGGCGTGGGCGCCGAGCCACATGAGGTGGTTCAGGATCCGGGTGATCTCGTCGAACATGACCCGGATATACTGCGCCCGCTCCGGCACCTCGATGCCCCGCAGCTTCTCGATCGCCAGGCAGAAGGCGTGCTCGTTGGAGAGCATGGAAACGTAGTCCAGGCGGTCGAAATACGGCAGGGCCTGCATGTAGGTCTTGTGCTCGGCAAGCTTCTCGGTGCCGCGGTGCAGCAGGCCGATGTGGGGATCCGCCCGCTGCACCACCTCGCCGTCGAGCTCCAGGACCAGCCGCAGCACCCCGTGGGCGGCCGGATGCTGGGGGCCGAAGTTGAGGGTGTAGTTGCGGATCTCAGCCATCTTCCTCGGCCTCCTGCCAATGGGTGCGCGGCACCAGGTTGCGCTCCTCGATGGTCACCGGCTGGTACACCACCCGCTGCCGATCGGGGTCGTAGCGCATCTCCACGTGGCCCTCCAGGGGGAAGTCCTTGCGGAAGGGATGGCCGGCGAAGCCGTAATCGGTGAGGATCCGCCGCAGGTCGGGGTGGCCCTCGAAGATGATCCCGTACATGTCGAAGGCCTCCCGCTCGAACCAATTGGCGCTGGCCCAGACATCCACCACCGAAGGCACCACGGGACGGTCCTCAGGGACCCGGGCCCGCAGGCGCAGCCGCTGGTTGTGGCTCAGGGACAGGAGGTGGTAGACCGCGGCGAAGCGGGGGGCGTCCTCGGGGTAGTCGTAGTATTCGAGGTAATCCACCCCGCAGACATCGACGAGCTGCTCGCAGGCGAAGGTCGCGTCATCGCGCAGGTGCTGGCACACCTCGCGGACGGATTGCGGAGCCACCTCCACCGTCCACTGTCCGAGGTACTCCTCGACGCCCAGGATGGCGTCGCCGAAGCGGGCGCGCAGGGGCTCCTCAATGGTTTGCTGGGTAAGCGCCATGGCGAACCTCTACTGGCGGGCGATGGTGTTGGTCCGCTTGATCTTCTTCTGCAGCTGGATGATCCCGTACAGCAGGGATTCCGCGGTGGGCGGGCAGCCCGCCACGTAGATATCCACGGGGACGATACGGTCGCTGCCGCGGACCACGGAGTAGCTGTAGTGGTAGTAGCCGCCGCCGTTGGAGCAACTGCCCATGGAGATCACCCAGCGCGGTTCGGTCATCTGGTCGTAGACCTTGCGCAGGGCCGGTGCCATCTTGTTGACCAAGGTGCCGGCGATGATCATCACGTCGGACTGGCGCGGGCTCGGCCGGAAGATCACGCCCAAACGGTCCATGTCGTAGCGGGAGGCCCCGGTGTGCATCATCTCCACTGCACAACAGGCTAGGCCGAAGGTCATGGGCCAGAGCGAGCCGGTGCGGGTCCAGTTCACGAGCTGGTCGGCCGTGGTGGTGACCACGCCCTTCTCAAGCGCCCCTTCTACTCCCATTCCAAGGCTCCTTTTTTCCACTCGTACACGAAGCCGATCACCAGGATGCCCAGGAAGATCGCCATCGCGACGTAGCCGGTGGCGCCCATCTCATCGAGGACCACGCTCCACGGGAAGAGGAAGGCGATCTCGAGGTCGAAGATGATGAACAGGATGGCCACCAGGTAATAGCGCACATCGAAGCGCATGCGCGCGTCCTCGAAGGCCTCGAAACCGCTCTCATAGGGGGACAGCTTTTCGGGGTCCGGGTTTCGCGGCGCCGCCAGGCGGTTGATGGCGAGCGCGACGACCCCGATCAAGAGGGCGAGCACCAGAAAAACGAGGATGGGCAGATACTGTTCCAGCATCAGCGTTCCTTACCCGGCTCAGGTGGAGGGATCGGAAGCCCCGCCCCTCCCTCACGAGGGTCGGCGCGGGCCCGCGGCCAGTCCGTCGGCTGGTAAGCCAAGCGGAGTCTATGGGGTGCCCCTCCCCCTGTCAAGAAATGGCGACACCCGCGTTTCCCGCCGCAAAATCCCGGCCACATCCGGTTCCAATTGCCCAAAAAAAGACCGCCCATTCCCTGCGGAAAGGACGGTCGCCACGGGTCGGCGCTGTACGTTCCGGGGGTGCCCCGACTGACCCTCCGGAAGACGGCTCCCCGCCGTCGCTAGTCGCCGCCTCCCTGCCCCGGCGTGGTCCCGGGGACAGGCGGGGCCTCGGGCTCGTCGGGCGGTGCGGAATCCGTCGGTGGCGCGGGTTCGGACTCCTTCTGCTCGGGCTCCCCTTCCGGCTGCTCCAGGAGGCTCTCGTCCCCGCCCGTGGAGACGATTGCCAGGGTGAGCGACAAGAGGAAAAAGGCGGTGCCGAGAACCGCCGTCAGGCGCCCCAGGAAGCCGGTGGACCCCTGGCTTCCGAACAAGGACTGGGAGCCTCCGCCCCCGAAGGCCGTCCCCATTCCGCCGGCCTGACCGGGCTGCATCAAGACCACCACGATCAACGCGATGGCGACGAGGATGTGTAGGATCCACAGAAACGTGACCATGCGGGCTCCCGCTTGGTTGTGAGAAGGCGAGACCGGGGTGGCTTACAGGTCGGAGGCCACCGCCGCTCGCAGGATGCCGATGAATTCGTCCGCCTTGAGGGAGGCCCCGCCGATCAGGCCGCCATCGATGTCCTCCTGGGCCATCAGCTCCGGCGCGGAGGCGGCCTTCATGGAGCCGCCGTAGAGGATCTTGAGGGACTGGCCGGTGATGGGGTAGGCCTCCTTGACCAGGCCGCGGATCAGGGCGTGCATCTCCTGGGCCTGCTCGGGCGTGGCGGTGCGCCCGGTGCCGATGGCCCACACCGGCTCGTAGGCGATCACGGCGTCCCGGAAGACGTCCTCCTTGCCGTCGCCCAGGACGGCCTGGACCTGCTCGCGCACCACCTCCCCGGCCTTGCCGGCGTCACGCTCCGCCTCGGTTTCGCCCACGCAGAGAATGGGAATCAGGCCGTTGCGCTTGGCGGCGAAGAACTTCTCGGCGACCAGCTCGTTGCTCTCGCCGAAGTAGTCCCGGCGCTCCGAATGGCCCACGATGACGTAGGTGCAGCCCAGGTCCTTGAGCAGGGGGCCGGCCACCTCGCCGGTGAAGGCGCCGCTGTCCTCCTGGTGGAGGTTCTGGGCGCCCCAGGCCACCGGGGAGTCCTGCACCGCGCTGGCCACCCGGTCGATCAACGGGAAAGGCGGGCAGATCCCGGAGGACACGTGCTCCCAGTCCACCTCGGCCCCGGCGATAGCCCGGGCCAGCTCCTCGGCCTCGCCGAGGCGTCCGTTCATCTTCCAGTTGCCGACCACTAGCGGCTGGCGCATGCCTCCCTCCTTAGGTGGATCCAGCGGAAAACCGGGCATCTTATCCGCGCGGGGGGAGACGGTCAACGCGGTGGCGGGACCTCAGGAGCCGCCCGCACCCACCTCGGAGCGCACCACCTCGGCGATGCGCTCCGCCAGGGCCCGGGTTCCGGCCTCCTCGCGGCCTTCCACCATTACCCGGACCTTGGGCTCCGTACCCGAGTTCCGCACCACCACACGGCCCTCGTCACCGAGCTCCGCCTCCACCTCGCGGATGACCTCGGCCACCGCGGGGAGGTCATCCACCTCGCGCTGCTCGTTCAGACGGACGCTTACCTGGGCCTGGGGGCAATAGGACAGATCCCCCACCGCCGCCTCCAGGGACTTCCCGGAATGCACCAGTTCGGCGAGCACCATCAGGGCGGTGACGATGCCGTCCCCGGTGGTGTTGCGGGTGAGGCACATGACGTGCCCCGAAGGCTCGCCGCCCAGGATCCATCCCCGATCCTGCAGCAGCTGGAACACATGGCGGTCGCCCACCGCCGCGCGCTCGAATGGGATCCCGGCCGCGGCCAGGGCCTGCTCGAGCCCCAGGTTGGACATGATGGTGCCCACCACCCCGCCGTTGAGCTCGCCGCGCTTCTGCATCTCCAGGGCGGCCAGGTAGAGGACCCCGTCGCCGTCCACGATGCGGCCGCGGGAGTCGGCGAACACCACCCGGTCGCCGTCGCCGTCGAAGGCCATCCCCGCGTCCGCGCCGTGGGCGACCACCTGCTCGGCCATGGCCTCCGGCCGGGTGGAGCCCACCCCATCGTTGATGTTGAACCCGTCGGGACGGGTGCCCACTTCGATCACCTCGGCCCCGAGCTCGCGGAAGACCTGGGGCGCCACGCGGTAGGTGGCGCCGTGGGCGCAGTCCACCACCAACCGCATGCCCTCCAGGGTCAGCTCCTTGGGGAAGGTGTGCTTGCAGAACTCGATGTAGCGACCCGCGGCGTCGTCCACGCGGGTGGCCTTGCCCAGCCGCGCCGGCTCCGCCGTGAGCAGGGGGTCCGCCATCCGGGCCTCGATGGCCGCTTCCACCCCGTCGGCGAGCTTGCACCCCTCGGGGCCGAACAGCTTGATGCCGTTGTCGGCGAAGGGGTTGTGGGAGGCGGAGATCACCACCCCGGCGTCGGCCCGCAGGGCGCGGGTCAGATAGGCGATGCCGGGAGTGGGCATGGGGCCGATGAGGAGGACGTCCACGCCCGCCGCGGAGAGGCCGGCCTCCAGGGCCGACTCCAGGAGATACCCCGACACCCGGGTGTCCTTGCCGATCACCACCCGCGGGTGGTCGCCGTTGTCCCCGGCCAGGACGCGCCCCGCCGCCCAGCCGAGCTTCAGGACCTGGTCCGGGGTGACGGGCCATTCGCCCACCCGGCCCCGTACGCCGTCGGTTCCGAACAAGGTGCGTTTTCCGCTCAAGCCTGCCTCCTGCCGTTGCGCCGCCGCCCATGCGGCGTTCTGCGGGGCGCGGCCGCCCCCTTTTGGTCTGCCACCGGCCCGCCCGTTCAGGACCGGCCCTGCATGAGGACCTCCGTCATGCGAACCACATCATACATGGCCCCCACCTCGTGCACCCGGACGATGTCTGCCCCGTGGCTGACGGACCAGGCCACCAGGGCCGCGTCGAAATACTGCCGCTGGTGGACCGCCCGGTTGAACAGCTTGCCGGCGAGGGACTTGCGGCTGGTCCCCACCAGCAGGGGATGGCCCAGCTCGGCGAACATGGACAGGGAATGCATGAGGGCGAGGTTATGGTCCACCGTCTTGCCGAAGCCGATGCCGGGGTCCACAAGGATATTATCCGGATGCACCCCGGCCCGCCTGCAATCCTCCGCCCGCCTAGCCAGATACGCCCGGACCTCCCCCACCACGTCGTCGTAGCGGGGATCGTCCTGCATGCTCTCGGGGGTGCCCTGCATGTGCATGAGGCAGACCGGCACCCCCAGCTCGGCCACGGTCGGCAGGGCGTCGGGGTCGTGCTCCAGGGCGGAGACGTCGTTGATCAGGTGCGCCCCCGCGGCCACGGCCTCGCGCATCACGGGCGCCTTCCGGGTGTCCACCGAGACCGGCACCCCGAGCTTGGCCACCTCTTCCACCACGGGAATCACCCGGCCCAGCTCCTCCGCCACGGGCACCTCCTGCGCCCCGGGGCGCGTGGATTCACCGCCCACATCGAGGATGTCCGCCCCCGCCTCCACAAGGGCCCGGGCGTGGTCCGCGGCGCTCTCCCGGTCGGCGTAGCGGCCACCGTCGCTGAAGGAGTCGGGGGTGACGTTAACAATCCCCATGATGCGGGGCCGGCCCAGATCCAGCCTGGCGCCTCCAAGGTTCAGCTCCCTGGCCATCTCCACCTCCTGGCTGGTCTCCCCGAGAGGAGAAACATGGTACGGCACAAAAAAGCGCGAACCGAGCGCTTCGGTTCGCGCTAAAGGGGCTGGCTACTCCCGACTAGGGCTGTTCCGCGGGCTGCCCCCCAGTGGGCTCCACGGGCCGGCCGCTGTCGCCAGCCGGCTCGGGCTCCGGCTCCGGACTCGGGCCGCCGCCCTCTGGGCCCTGGGGAGGCCGGGGATCGCGCCCTTCCATGATGTCGTTGATCTGCTGGGCGTCGAGGGTCTCCCATTCCAGCAGGGCTTCCGCCATCTTCTCGAGGGTGTCGCGATGGTCCTCGATGAGCTGCCGGGCCCGCTTGTACTCGGTCTCGATGATGGACCGCACCTCAGCGTCGATCTCCTGGACCGTGGTCTCGGAGATGTTCTTGTGCTGGGTCACCTCGCGGCCGAGGAAGACCTCCTCCTCCTTCTCGCCGTAGGTGAGCGGTCCGAGCTTCTCGGACATGCCCCACTCGGTCACCATCTTGCGCGCCATCTCGGTGGCCCGCTCGATGTCATTGCCGGCGCCGGTGGTCATCTGGTCGAGGAAAACCTGCTCGGCGATCCGCCCGCCCATGAGGATGGCGATGTTGTTGAGCAGCTCCTGGCGCTCGTAGTTGTACCGATCCTCGTCGGGCAGCTGCATAGTCAGGCCCATGGCCTGGCCGCGCGGGATGATGGTGACCTTGTGCACCGGATCGGTCCCGGGGATCAGCTTAGCCACCAGAGCGTGCCCCGACTCGTGGTAAGCCGTGGTCCGCCGCTGCTCTTCGGAGAGGACGATGGACTTGCGCTCCAGGCCCATCAGGACCTTGTCCTTGGCCGCCTCGAAGTCCTGCATCTCCACCAGCCGGGCCCCGCGGCGGGCGGCCATGAGGGCGGCCTCGTTCACCAGGTTCTCCAGGTCGGCACCGGAGAAGCCCGGGGTGCCCCGCGCGATGGTGGTGGGGTCCACGTCGTCGGCGAACGGCACCTTCTTCATGTGCACCTTGAGGATGAACTCGCGGCCACGCACGTCCGGCCGGGGCACGGTCACCTGCCGGTCGAAACGGCCCGGACGCAGCAGGGCCGGATCGAGCACGTCGGGCCGGTTGGTGGCGGCGATGACAATGACGCCCTCGGTGCCCTCGAAGCCGTCCATCTCCACGAGCAGCTGGTTCAGGGTCTGCTCGCGCTCGTCGTGGCCGCCGCCGAGCCCGGCGCCGCGCTGCCGGCCCACCGCGTCGATCTCGTCGATGAAGATGATGCACGGCGCCTGCTTCTTGGCCTGCTCGAACATGTCGCGCACGCGGCTCGCGCCCACGCCCACGAACATCTCCACGAAGTCGGAACCGGAGATGGAGAAAAAGGGCACGCCCGCCTCGCCGGCCACCGCCTTGCCAAGCAGGGTCTTGCCCGAGCCGGGCGGTCCGGTGAACAGCACGCCCTTGGGGATGTGGCCACCGAGCTTCTGGAACTTCTCAGGCTCCTTGAGGAAGTCGACGAGCTCCTCCACCTCCTCCTTGGCCTCGTCGATGCCGGCCACGTCCTCGAAGCGCACCTTGTTGCTCTCGTCGGTGAGCATCTTGGCCTTGCTCTTGCCGAAGGACATGGCCCCCCGGCCACCGGCGCCGCCGCCCTGCATCTGCCGCATGAAGAAGATCCACACGGCGATCAGCAGAAGCATGGGGAACCAGGAGATGAGGATGGAGACCAGCATGGAGGTCTCCTCCTCCGGCTCGGCGGTGATGGAGACCTCATTTTCGCGCAGGGTCTTCACCACGTCGGAATCCCCGGGCGCGTAGGTGGAGAACTGCTGCCCGTCCAGAAGAGAGCCGCTGATACGCTCGCCCTGAATGGTCACCTCGGTGACGTTGCCCTCCTCCACCTGGTGTATGAACTCCGAGAAGCTCACCTTGTTACCAGGCTGCTCGGTCTGGCTGAAGCTCTGGAACACCATCACCAGGACCAGACCGATAACCAGCCAAAGGGCAATATTCTTCGTAAGGTTATTCACAATCGCTCCTCGTCCGATCGCCGGCGGGGAGTCTCCCCCATTGGTCAATCAGCCGCACGTTCACTCTATGTTCAGGCGCCTTCCGGATGCAACGCCTGCGCTGCAGCAACGCCCCGGGGCTTCGCCACCCGAGGCCATTCCTTGTCTCTGACCGCTACCCATCGGCTCAGTTTCCATGAAAGCCACGAGCGACCAGATATTGCTCCGAACTTTCGCCCCGCGAGGCGTCCGGCTTGCGCGCCGCCACGGAGCGGAACTCGACGCGCAGGGCGCGCATTAGCTCCTCGAAGCCCTCCCCCTGGAAGGCCTTCATGACCAGGGTACCCCCGGGCCGCAGGGTCTCGCGAGCCAGCTCCAGGGCCAGCTCACAAAGCTCCATGGCCCGGGCCTGGTCGGCCACCTTGATGCCCGAGAGCTCCGGGGCCATGTCCGATAGGACCGCGTCCACCTCCGCCCCGGCGATTTCCCGGCGCAAGGCCTCCAGCCCCTGGTCGGCGGCAAAGTCCGCTTCCAGCAGCGCAGCCCCGGGCACCGGATCCATGGGCAGCAGGTCGATGCCGACCACCCGCCCGGAAGCCCCTACCCGCTCCACGGCCACCTGGGTCCAGCCGCCCGGGGCGGCCCCCAGGTCCACCACGACGGCCCCCGGCGCCAGAAACCGGTCGCGGTCATCGAGCTGGATCAGCTTGAAGGCGGCCCGACTCCGGTAGCCGGCCCGGCGGGCCTCCGCCACGTAGGGGTCGGCCGCCTGCCGGCGCTGCCAACGATTGCCTTTTCCCACCAGGAAAGCCTCAATGGGTTGGGGAGTCCAGGGGCAATTGCTACCCTAACCGCCTTCAGAAAGCCCCCGCACGGCGCGCCGGGTCTGCCAGACGATCCAGCTCGCCGCGCCCAAGCCGTACAGACCGAGGGCGGCGGCCCGACCGGGCCCAGTCAGGAGCACTACCACCACCAGCCAATAGAATGGCATCCCCACCAGCAGGGCGGCCACCTGGATCTTCACCCGCGCGAAGGCGCGCTCGACATGGGAGTCAGGTGCGGAAGCCGGCATACGAGGTATCCATGGCGTTAACGAACAAGCAGCGCAGCTTTCTCAAGCAAAGGGCCCATTCCCTGCACCCGGTGATCCAGCTCGGCGAGGCCGGGCTGACGGAGGCCGTGGAGGCCGCCACCGAGGATGCCCTGGCCCACCACGAGCTGATCAAGGTGCGGTTCCAGCAGGGCGACCGGGTAGAGCGGCGGGAGCTGGCCCGGAGCCTCTGTGACCGGACCGGGGCCCAGCTGGTCCAGGAGATCGGCCGCATCGCCGTCCTCTACCGCCCCGCCGAAGACCCCGGCATCCAGCTGCCCCCCTCCTGACCCGGCGGCCCGGGCCTACTTGTACTCGATCTCCACGATCTCGTAGGACCGGGTCCCGCCCGGGGCCTGCACGTCCACCACCTCGCCCTCCCCCCGGCCGATCAGGGCCCGGGCGATGGGGGCGTTGATGCTGATCTTGTTCTGCTTGATGTCGGCCTCGTCGTCGCCGACGATCTGGTACTGCACCTCCTTGCCGGACTCTTCGTCCACCAAGGTCACCGTCGCCCCGAAGGCCACCGTCTCCATGTCGATCTCGGCGGGATCGATCACCTGGGCGCGGGCGATCTTGTCCTCGAGCTCCCGGATCCGGGCCTCGACGAAGGCCTGCTGCTCCTTGGCGGCGTCGTACTCGGCATTCTCGGAGAGATCGCCGTGCTCCCGGGCGGTGGCGATGGCCTCGACCACGCGGGGGCGCTCCTCGTGCTTGAGCCGGTGCAGCTCGTCCTTGAGCTGCTGCGCCCCTTGCTTGGTCATGGGAACTTGTTCGCTCATGCCGGTTTTTCCTCTCGCAACTGGGCCAGTTCCTGTAGCTTGCGCACCTGCATGGGGCCCTCCCGCATCCGGGCGATGGCCGCGGCCGAGGCCTCGGCCCCGGCGAGAGTGGTGAAGTAGGTCACCCCATGCTGCAGGGCGGTGCGCCGAATGGAATACGAGTCCGCCACGGCGCTCTTGCCGCTCGCCGTGTTGATGATCATGTCGATCTCGCCGTTCTTGATGCGGTCGACGATGTGGGGGCGGCCTTCCTTGACCTTGTTGACCACCGCCACCTCCACCCCCGCGCCCTCCAGCGCGGCGGCCGTGCCGCGTGTGGCCACGAACTCGAAGCCGAGGCTAGCCAGCCGCCGCACCACCGGGGTGAGCCCTTCCTTGTCGGCGTCCCGCACCGAGACGAACACCCGCCCCTTCTCCGGGAGCACCACGCCGGCCCCGCTCTGGGCCTTGGCGTAGGCCGCCCCGAAGGTCTTGCCCACACCCATGACCTCGCCCGTGGACTTCATTTCCGGGCCGAGCAGGGTGTCCACGCCGGGGAACTTGATGAAGGGGAACACCGACTCCTTCACGGAGTAGAAGGGCGGAATGATCTCCCCCACCACCCCCTGCTCCGCCAGGGTCTTGCCAGCCATGGCCCGCGCGGCGATCTTGGCCAGGGGCCGCGCCGTGGCCTTGGAGACGAAGGGCACGGTGCGGGCCGCCCGGGGGTTCACCTCCAAAACGTAAACCGTCCCGTTCTGCACGGCAAACTGGACATTGATCAGGCCCACCACGTGCAGGGCCTGCGCCAGCATCTTGGTCTGCCGCCGCACCTCCTCCAGGACCTCGCTGGACATGTCGTGGGGCGGCAGGGAGCAGGCGGAGTCCCCGGAGTGGACACCCGCCTCCTCGATGTGTTCCATGAGGCCGCCGACCACCACCTTCTCGCCGTCGGCCACCGCGTCCACGTCCAGCTCGTCCGCCTCCACCAGGAAGCGATCCAGGAGCACGGGGTGCTCCTCGGAGACCCGCACCGCTTCGGTCATGTAGCGGTCCAGGTCGGCCTCCGAGTAGACGATCTCCATGGCCCGGCCGCCGAGCACGTAGGAGGGCCGCACCAGCAGCGGGTAGCCCACCTCCCGGGCCGCCTCGCGGGCCTGTCCGGGGGTGAAGGCGATGCGGTTGGGCGGCTGCTTGAGGCCCAGACGGTGGATGAGGTTCTGGAACCGCTCGCGGTCCTCCGCCAGGTCAATCGCGTCCGGCGAGGTTCCGATGATGGGCACCCCCGCCGCCTCCAGGTCGTTGGCCAGCTTGAGGGGAGTCTGCCCGCCGAACTGCACGATCACGCCGGTGGGCTGCTCCACCTCCACGATGGCCAGCACGTCCTCCAGGGTCAACGGCTCGAAGTACAGCCGGTCGCTGGTGTCGTAGTCGGTGGACACCGTCTCCGGGTTGCAGTTGACCATGATGGTCTCGTAGCCGTCCTCGCGCATGGCGAGGCTGGCGTGGACGCAAGCGTAGTCGAACTCGATGCCCTGGCCGATGCGGTTCGGGCCCGAGCCCAGCACCATGATCTTGTCGCGGTCGGTGGGCCGGGCCTCGCACTCCTCCTCGTAGCTGGAGTAGAGGTAGGGGGTGAAGGACTCGAACTCCCCGGCGCAGGTGTCCACGCGCTTGAACACCGGACGTACGCCCAGCTTGGCCCTTCGCGCGCGCACCGAGGCCTCCCGGGTGCCGAGCAGTGCGGCCAGCCGCCGGTCGGCGAAGCCCATGCGCTTGTAGGCGCGCAAGGCCCCGGCGTCCAGGTCCTCCAGGGTCAGGCCTGCGAGGCCCTTCTCGGCCTCGATGATTCCTTCGATCTGGGCCAGGAACCAGCGGTCGATCCAGGTGCGGTCGAACACCTCCTCCAGGCTCATGCCGTGACGGAAGGCGTCGCCGATGTACCAGAGCCGGTCCGGACCCGGGTTGCGCAGGTAGTGGTCGAGGCGCTCGGGGATCTCCTCGGGCTCCTCCACCTCGCCGGCGATGCGCTCCTCCAGGCCATAGCTGCCCTGTTCCAGCCCGCGCAGCGCCTTCTGGAAGGACTCCTGGAAGGTGCGGCCGATGGCCATCACCTCCCCCACCGACTTCATCTGGGTGGTCAGGGTGCGGTCCGCCTGGGCGAACTTCTCGAAAGTAAAGCGCGGGATCTTGGTGACCACGTAGTCGATGGACGGCTCGAAGCTCGCCGGGGTCACCTTGGTGATGTCGTTCTGCAGCTCGTCCAGGGTGTAGCCCACCGCCAGCTTGGCGGCAATCTTGGCGATGGGGAAGCCGGTGGCCTTGGAGGCCAGGGCCGACGAGCGCGACACCCGCGGGTTCATCTCGATGATGACCAGGCGCCCATCCTCCGGGTTCACGGCGAACTGCACGTTGGAGCCCCCGGTCTCGACGCCGATCTCGCGCAGCACGGCGAGGCTGGCGTCGCGCATGACCTGGTATTCCTTGTCCGTGAGGGTCTGCGCCGGGGCCACGGTCACGGAATCGCCGGTGTGCACGCCCATGGGGTCCAGGTTCTCGATGGAGCACACGATGATGCAGTTGTCCGCCCGGTCGCGGACCACCTCCATCTCGTACTCCTTCCAGCCGATGATGGACTCCTCCAGGAGGACCTCGTTGGTGGGGCTGGCCTCCAGGCCGAGCCCCACCATGTGGTCGAACTCCTCCCGGTTGTAGGCGATGCCGCCACCGGAGCCGCCCATGGTAAAGGAGGGGCGGATGATGGTGGGGAAGCCCACGTACTCCATCACCTCCTGCGCCTCCTCCATGGAGTGGGCGAAGGCCGAGCGCGGCAGCCCGAGGCCGATCTTCCCCATGGCCTGCTTGAAGGAATCGCGATCCTCCGCCTTGTCGATGGCCTCCTTGGAGGCGCCGATGAGCTCCACCCCGTGCTCGGCCAGCACCCCGTAGCGGTCCAGGTCCAGGGCGCAGTTCAGCCCGGTCTGCCCGCCCATGGTGGGCAAGATGGCATCGGGCTTCTCGCGCTCCACCACCTTCGCCACCGAGCGCCAATTGAGGGGCTCGATGTAGGTGGCGTCGGCCATCTCCGGGTCGGTCATGATGGTGGCCGGGTTGGAGTTCACCAGGATCACCCGGTAGCCCTCCTCGCGAAGGGCCTTGCAGGCCTGGGCCCCGGAATAATCGAACTCGCAGGCCTGGCCGATGACGATGGGCCCGGAGCCGATGATCAGGATGGATTCAAGGTCGGTGCGTTTGGGCATTCGGGCGCAACTCGGCGTCAAGGGGGTAAAAGGGGCGCATGGACGGGCCGCTCAGGCCTCGCGACGGGCGGCGGCCCCTTCTTCGCCGCGTCTCTCGCGGATGCGGGCGAGAAACTCGTCGAACAGGTACTGGGAGTCGTGGGGGCCCGGGCTGGCCTCGGGGTGGTACTGCACCGAGAAGGCCGGCCGGCTGCGGTGGCGCACGCCCTCCAGGGTCCCATCGAACAGGGAGGTGTGGGTCACCTCCAGGCTATCCGGGAGCGTGTCGGCGTCCACCGCGAAACCGTGGTTCTGCGCGGTGATCTCCACCCGCCCGGAGGCGTGGTGCTTCACCGGGTGGTTGCCGCCACGATGGCCGAACTTGAGCTTCCGCGAGCGGGCGCCCTCCGCCAGACACAGCAGCTGGTGCCCCAGGCAGATGCCGAAGATGGGCAGGCCCGAGTCCAGCAGACCGCGCAGGGTCTCCACGGCGTAGGTCACCGGCTCGGGGTCCCCCGGACCGTTGGACAGGAAGACGCCGTCGGGCTCCGCGGCCAGCACCTCCGCGGCGGTGGCGGTGCCCGGCATGACCGTCACGCGGCACCCCCGTTCCACCAGAAGGCGCAGGATATTGCGCTTGCAGCCGTAGTCCAGGGCCACCACGTGGTAGGGCAGGTCCTGGGGCTGCCGGGGCGCCGGCATCCCGCCGTTGTCCAGCTCCCAGGTGCCCTGGGTGTAGGTGTAGCTGTGCGGAGTGGTCACCTCCTCCACCAGGTCCAGGCCGGTGAGGCCCTGGAACTCCCGGGCCTCCGCCGCCAGCGCCTCGGGGTCCAGCTCCTCGCCGGCGGCGATCACCCCGCGCATGGCGCCGCGATCCCGCAGATGGGTGACCAGCTTGCGGGTGTCGAGGCCGGCGATGGCCACCACGCCGTTGCGCCGCAGGTACTCGGAAAGCCCTTCCGCGGCCCGCCAGCTGCTGGTCTGCACCGGCAGATCCCGGATCACCAAGCCGCTGGCGAATACCTCCCGGCTCTCGTCGTCCTCCGGATTGGCGCCCACGTTGCCGATGTGGGTGTAGGTCAGGGTGACGATCTGGCGGGCGTAGGAGGGATCCGTAAGGATCTCCTGATAACCGGTCATGGAGGTGTTGAAGCACACCTCCCCTACCTGCTTGCCGGGCACTCCGATGGAGCGCCCCTCGAAGATGGTCCCGTCTTCCAGGGCCAGGACGGCTGGTCCGCTCACCACATCCCCCAAGGAGGTCACGATCGGGAAAACTGGAGTACGGGGGCAGGCCCCACGTCGTCCGGACACACAAAAGCGGGAGCGAGGCTCCCGCATTCGCCCCGCCCCCTGCCGGGCCGGGAAGGCCCGCGTGAGGCGGGCCGGGTATGCGCGCTTGTGCTTGGCCGCACAGGCTAATCGGCCGCGGAACGCCTGTCAACGAAGCCCCAGCAGATCCTGCATATCGTAGCGGCCCGGGGGCTGGGCAACCACCCACTTGGCGGCCCGCAGGGCGCCGCTGGCGAAGGTCATGCGGCTCGAGGCCTTGTGGCCGATCTCCACCCGCTCCCCGGATCCCGCGAATAGGACCGTGTGCTCGCCCACGATATCCCCGGCGCGGATGGTCTCGAAGCCGATGGTCCGTCGGTCGCGCATCCCCGTGCGGCCCTGGCGCCCGTAGATGGCGTCCTCGGCGAGATCCCGGCCCAGGGCCTCGGCCACCACCTCGCCCATGCGGAGGGCGGTCCCCGAAGGGGCATCCACCTTGTTGCGGTGGTGGGCCTCGATGACCTCCACGTCGTAGTCGTCGCCCAGGGCCCGGGCCACCATGTCCAGCACCTTGAAGGTCAGGTTCACCCCCACGCTCATATTGGGGGCCACCAGCACCGGAACCCGCTCCGCGGCGGTGTCCAGTCCCGCCTGCTGTGCCTTGTCGAAGCCGGTAGTGCCCACCACTAGGGGCACCCCGGCGCGAGCGCACTGATCGGCGTAGACGGCGGTGGCCTCGGGCAGGGTGAAATCGATTACGGCGTCCGCCCCCTCCAGCACCGGGGCCAGGTCGTCGCTGACCGGGACCCCTACCGGGCCGATCCCCGCCAGCTCGCCGGCGTCCCGGCCCACGGCTTCCCCCTGGGGGCGGTCCACGGCCCCGGCGAGGGTGGCCTCCTCGTCCTCGGCCACGGCCTGCAGCAGGGTCCGGCCCATGCGGCCCGTGGCACCGGTGATCACGATCCGGGTCATGCACTACCTTTCCTTGTTCCGTCCAGACACGGTTCCGCCTACACGACCGTCCCGGTGGCTCCGACCGGAGCTGTAGGAGCCCGCTTCAGCGGGCGATTCCAGGGAGAGCACACCGCCACGCTCGGCAAACCGCCCACTGTAAGGGGGCTCCTACGGGACGCCTCTTCCGGGCGGCCGGCCCTTACGAGGCCAAGCGGTCGAGGAAGTCCCGCACCTTGTCCCACCAGGACTTGCTGTGCGGGTGGGAGCCGTTCTGCTTGCCGGCCTCCTCCTCCAGCTCCCGCAGCAGCTCCTTCTGCCGGTCGTTGAGGTTAACGGGCGTCTCCACCCGCACGGTGCAGAGCAGATCCCCGGGCCGGTTGGAGCGTACCCCCTGGATGCCCTTGCCGCGCAGGCGGAAGGTCTTGCCCGACTGGGTGCCGGCGGGGACCTTCATCTTGGCCTCCCCTTCCAGGGTGGGCACGGTCACCTGGTCGCCGAGGGCGGCCTGGGTGATGCTGATGGGCACCTCGCAGCGCAGGTCGTCGCCGTCGCGCTCGAAGATGGGGTGCGGCTGGATGCGCACCTCCACGAACAGGTCGCCGCGCGGCCCGCCCTGCTCCCCGGGCTCGCCCTCGCCGGAAAGGCGGATGCGGTCGCCCGTGTCCACCCCCGCGGGGATGTTCACCTCGAGGCTCTTCTCCCGGCGCTGGTAGCCGGTGCCGCGGCAGTCGGTGCAGGGCTGGTCGATCTTCACCCCCTCGCCACCGCAGTCGGGGCACGGCTGGGTCACGGAGAAGAAGCCCTGCTGCATGCGCACCTGGCCCATGCCGCCGCAGGTGGTGCAGGTGCTCTTGGAGGTCCCGGGCTTGGCCCCGGAGCCCTCGCAGGTGTCGCACTTGACCTTGCTCGGCACCTTGATGGTGACGGTGGTGCCCCGGGCGGCCTCCTCCAGGGAGAGGTCCAGGGAGTAGCGCAGGTCGGCGCCGCGGTAGGCCCGCTGACGCCCCCGGCCGCCCCCGCCGCCGAAGATGTCCCCGAAGATGTCGCCGAAGATGTCGCCGAAGCCGCCGAACCCTTCGGCGCCGCCCCCGGAACCGCCCGCCGCGGCGCCTTCCACGCCGGCGTGGCCGAAGCGGTCGTAGGCGGCCCGCTTCTGCGGGTCCGACAGGACCTCGTAGGCCTCCTTGGCCTCCTTGAATTTCTCCTCGGCGTCCTCGTCATCCGGATTGCGGTCCGGATGGTATTTCATGGCCAGGCGCCGATAGGCCTTCTTGAGCTCTTCATCGGAGGCGTCCTGGCTGACTCCGAGGATCTCGTAGTAATCCCGCTGAGCCATGAAAGCCCTTTCCCGTGTATTTGGCTTCTCAAACGGCAATCAGGCGCGGGAGGGCCCCACGCCTGATCGCGGCCGGTTACGGCGACGTTACCTTACTGGTTCTTCTTGTCCTGGTCATCGCCTTCGGTGAACTCCGCGTCGATCACGTCCTCGTCGCTGCTGGAGCCAGTTTGCTCCCCGCCGGCTTCGGCGGTCTGCTCGGCCCCGGCCTGCTGGTAGGCCTGCTCGGCGAGCTTGTGGGAGGCCTGGGCCAGCTTCTCCATGGCCTGGTCGATGGCCTCCTTGTCGTCGCCCTCCATGACCTGCTCCAGCTCGGAGATGGCCGACTCGATGTTCTGCTTGTCCTCATCGCTCACCTTGTCGCCGTAGTCCTCCAGGGACTTGCGGGTGGAATGGATGAGGCTGTCGGCCTGGTTGCGGGCCTCCACCAACTCGCGCTGCTTCTTGTCCTCGTCGGCGTGCTCCTCGGCATCCCGCACCATCTGCTCCACCTCCTCCTCGGACAGGCCGGAACCGGCGCGGATCTGGATGGACTGCTCCTTGCCGGTGCCCTTGTCCTTGGCGGAGACGTTGAGGATGCCGTTGGCGTCGATGTCGAAGGTGACCTCGATCTGCGGCACGCCGCGGGGGGCCGGCGGGATGTCGCTCAGGTCGAAGCGACCCAGGGACTTGTTGTCCTTGGCCATCTCGCGCTCGCCCTGGAGCACGTGGATGGTCACCGCGTTCTGGTTGTCCTCGGCGGTGGAGAACACCTGCGACGCGCTGGTGGGGATGGTGGTGTTCTTCTCGATGAGCTTGGTCATCACCCCGCCCAGGGTCTCGATGCCCAGCGACAGCGGCGTCACGTCCATGAGCAGGACGTCCTTGACGTCGCCGGCCAGCACGCCGCCCTGAATGGCCGCGCCGATGGCCACCACCTCATCGGGGTTCACGTCCTTGCGCGGCTCCTTGCCGAAGAACTCCTGGACCTGCTCCTGGACCTTGGGCATGCGGGTCTGGCCGCCCACCAGGATGACGTCGTCGATGTCCTTGGCGGAGACGCCGGCGTCCTTGAGCGCCGTCTTGCAGGGGTCGATGGACCGCTGCACCAGATCCTCCACCAGCGACTCAAACTTGGCACGGGTCACCTTGATCTCCAGGTGCTTGGGCCCGTTCTGGTCGGCGGTGATGAAGGGCAGGCTTACCGTGGTCTGCTGGCTCGAGGACAGCTCGATCTTGGCCTTCTCGGCGGCGTCCTTGAGCCGCTGCAGGGCCAGGCGATCCTGGCGCAGGTCGATGCCCTCGTCCGACTTGAACTCGTCGGCCAGGTAGTCCACCAGGCGCAGGTCGAAGTCCTCGCCGCCCAGGAAGGTGTCGCCGCTGGTGGCCATCACCTCGAAGGAGGACTCGCCCTCGATGTCGGCGATGTCGATGACGGAGATGTCGAAGGTGCCGCCGCCGAGGTCGTAGACCGCCACCTTGCGGTCCTTGGCCTGGCCGCTCTCCTTCTTGTCCAAGCCGTAGGCCAGCGAGGCCGCGGTGGGCTCGTTGATGATGCGCTTGACCTCGAGCCCGGCGATGCGGCCGGCGTCCTTGGTGGCCTGGCGCTGGGAGTCGTTGAAGTAGGCCGGCACGGTGACCACCGCCTCGGTGACCTCCTCGCCCAGGTAGTCCTCGGCGGTCTGCTTCATCTTCTGCAGCACCATGGCCGAGATTTCCTGCGGGGCGTACTTCTTGTCGTCCACCTGCACCCAGGCGTCGCCGTTGTCGGCCTCCACGATCTGGAAGGGGACCTGCTCGATGTCCTTCTTGGTGGTGGGGTCGTCGAAGCGGCGGCCGATGAGGCGCTTGATGGCGTACAGGGTCCGCTCCGGGTTGGTCACGGCCTGCCGCTTGGCGGCCTGCCCCACCAGCCGCTCGCCGTCCTCGGTGAAGGCCACCATGGACGGCGTGGTGCGGTCGCCTTCGCTGTTCTCGATCACCCGCGTGCGCTCGCCTTCCATGACGGCGACGCAGGAGTTGGTAGTTCCCAGGTCGATGCCGATGATCTTACCCATGGCCTAATCCCCTTGGCTTGAATTCGGAAATGCAGATTCGGTTTCTGGATGGCGTCCCGCCGAGGGCGCGCTCATTCGGAGCCGCCCTCTCCCGCGTCGCCCTGCTGGGCACTGTTCGGTCGCACCGAGACCTCCACCATGGCCGGCCGCACCAGGCGGCCGTTGAGCAGATAGCCCTTCTGCATCACGGAGACCACCTGGTTGGGCTCGCCTTCCGTCTCCACGGTGCTCATGGCCTGGTGGTAGTTGGGATCGAAGGACTCCTCCACGGGGTGGACCTCCTCGATGCCGTGCTTGGCAAGCACCTCGTTGAGCATGTCGAGGGTCATGCTGACGCCCTTGTGTAGCTTCTGCGCGCTGTCCGCGCCCTCCACTTCGACCTGGAGGGCCATCTCCAGGCTGTCCTTCACCGGGATCAGCTCTTTGAGGAAGCCCTCCAGGGCGAACTTGCGGGACTGCTCGGCGTCCTTCTCCGCCCGGCGGCGCGCGTTCTCCCCCTCGGCCCGCTCGCGCAGGACCTGGTTCCAGTAATCGGCGACGGTGGCCTCCAGCTCCTCCACCTTGGCCTCCAGCTCCTGGACCCGCCCCTTCAGGGTCTCGGGGTCGTCGGGCAGGGGCTCGCTCGGGGAGGATTCGGCCTCCTGCGGCTCCGGCTCCTGGTCCGGGAAGTGCTCTTCACCCTCGTTCTTACGGCTGGAGTCGGTCATGGCTCCCTCGTTGGTCGTAGGCACCGCTTCGGTCAACCCCGAAGCCACCCGGTCGAGCGGCTTCTCGGATTAGGTGGGGGTCCGGGGCGGGAGTTTCAACCGGGACGGGCGAATTTTTCACGAAAAAACCGATCCCGGGGGATCGGTTTTGGGGAATCGGCGGGGCGGGGCCCCGGTCTCAGGCGGAGTCCCGCATGCCGGGCGGGGTATTCTGGGACAGCACCGAGGAAAGCTGCCGGGCCGTGCAGTCCACGAAGGGGATGGTGGAGGCGTAGTTCATGCGGGCCGGTCCGATGACCGCCACGGTGCCCAGGCCGTCGTCCTCGGTGGTGTAGCTGGCGGTGACCACGCTGCAGTCCTCCAGGGCCTCGTGCCCCACCTCCTCGCCGATCATGAGCTGCACCCCCGAGCCGCCCTCCGGGGGCGTCTCCAGCACGCGGGTGAGCTCCTCGGGCTCCTCCAGCACCTCGAACAGCTCCCGCAGGCGACCGTCCTGGGCGAACTCCGGGTAGTCCAGGAGATTGCCCTGGCCCTCGATGAAGAGCTCCTCGTCCTCCTCGTAGTCCAGGGCGGACCAGCCGATCTCCGCGGCCAGGGCCTCCAGGGACCCGGACGCCCCCTGGGACTCGGCGGCCAGGGTCCCCTTTACCTCCGTGAGCAGGCGGCCCTGGAAGCGCTCGTTGAGGTAGTTGGCGGCCCGCTCCAGCTCCGACTCGGAGATGGGCCGGCCCGCCTCGACGATGCGGTTCTGCACGATGCCGGTGGTGGTCACCAGGATGGCCAGGATGCGCACCTGGGACAGGGTCAGGAACTGGATCTGGCGGAAGCGCCCCTGCCCCAGCCGCGGCACCAGCACCAGTCCCACGTAGTGGGTGTGTCCGGAGATCAGGCGCCCCACGGCGTGGTAGAGCTGGTAGATGTCCGAGGCCTGCTGATAGAGGCTCTCGCGGATGCGGGCCTGCTCCTCCGAGCCCAGGGGCCGCATCTCCAGCATGATGCCGACGAACAAGCGATAGCCCCGGCTGGTGGGCACCCGCCCCGCGCTGGTATGGGGCGAATGCACCAGCCCCATCTCCTCCAAGTCCGCCACAATGTTGCGCACTGTGGCCGCGCTGACCTCCAGACCGGACTCGCGGGCCAGCACCCGGGACCCCACCGGCGCGCCGGTTTCGATGTACAGGCGTACCAGGGTCTTCAGAACCTGTTCGGATCGGGCGTCCAGCTCGGAATGCAAGCGCGCCTACCTCTATCTGCCTTGGGTCCCCCGTCGCCGGCGGAAGCTAGCAGCCGCATCGCGGGGGTGTCAATTGACGGCCCGGGGACCAGGAACCGTTTTATACCGCATTTTCCGACCGCAGGACAGGCCACGCGCCGAGGCCCGGCTTGGCGGGCGCCGGCCCCCATGCTAGGTTGATCCCACCGCGGCGGGATGGTTCCCGGCCCCCTTCCCCACATACGGCGAACCCGAACGGTGCAGGCGCAAAACTTCCAAACCGTCGGCCTGATCGGCAAGTACGGAGATCCCCAGGTTAGCGAATCGGTGGCCCATCTGTTGGAGATGCTGGCCGCCGAGGGGGTGACCGTCCTGGTGGAGCGGGCCACCGCCGGCTCGCTGCCCACCGGCGCTGCCCGGGAACCGGCCAGCCTGGCGGCCATCGGCAACCGCGCCGACCTGGCCATCGTGGTGGGCGGGGACGGCACGCTGCTGGGGGCGGCACGCCATCTCTGCGAGTTCGAGATCCCCATCGTGGGCGTGAACCTGGGCCGGCTTGGCTTCCTCACCGAGACCAGCCTGACCAACATCGAGGACAGCCTGGAGAACCTCCTGGCCGGGGCCTACCAGGTGGAGGAGCGCATGATGCTGCACGTCCGGGTTCAGCGTCAGGCCGGGGATCTGGCCGTAGAGCGCGCCTTCAACGACGTGGTGATCCACCGCGGCAACATCGCCCGCATGGTGGAGATGCAGACCTACGTGGACGGCCTGTTCGTGTTCTCGCAGCGCTCCGACGGGCTGATCGTGGCCAGCCCCACCGGCTCCACCGCCTACGCGCTGTCCGCCGGGGGCCCCATCGTGCACCCCTCCATGCGGGCCTTCACCCTGGTGCCCGTGTGCCCGCACACCCTCACCAACCGGCCCCTCATCCTGCCGGGCCACAGCCACATCGAGGTGGTGTTGACCAACAATCCCGGCGAGGTCCAGCTCACCCTGGACGGCCAGACCAACTTCGCCCTGCAGGACGGTGACCGCATCCACATCCAGCGTGACGAGCACACCGTCCACCTGCTCTCCGACCCGGGCCGGAGCTACTTCGACGTCCTGCGCGAGAAGTTCAGCTGGGGAGAGCGGAATTGACCTCCGCGGGCCCCCCGCCCCTTGCGCCTCCCGCCGCGGCGGGGCGGGCCGAGGGACCGGGCCCCCGCCAACAGGACTAGACGGACCGGACCCTTTCCAGCAAACGGGCGGGCTTTATGCTCCAACACCTCTCCATCCGCAACCTCGCCGTCATGGCGGCCTGCGACATCGAGCTGGGCTCCGGATTCACCGTGCTCACGGGGGAGACCGGGGCCGGCAAGTCCATCCTGGTGGACGCCTTGGGTCTCGTGCTCGGCGATCGCGCCGACCTCGACCAGGTGCGCGGCGGCACCGAGCAGGCGGAGATCACCGCCGCCTTCGAGCTTCCCCCTAACAGTCCAGCGCGGGCCTTGCTGCACGAGCAGGCGCTGGAAGGCGACGACGGCGAGTGCGTAATCCGCCGGGTGCTGGCCCGCGAGGGCCGTTCCAAAGCCTTCGTCAACGGCCGCCCCACCCCCGTGCAGACCCTCAAGGAGCTGGGTCAATGGCTGGTGGACATCCACGGCCAGGGCGAGCACCACACCCTCCTCAACGGCGCCACTCAGCGCGACCTCCTGGACGCCTTCTCGGGCGCCACCGAGCAGGCCGGCTGGGTGGCGGAGGCCTGGGGAACCTGGCGCTCCGCGCAGGAGCGGCTGGGCGAACTGGAGCGAAGCCAGGGAGAGCGGGAAGAGCGCCGCGAGCTGCTGCGGTTCCAGGTGGCGGAGCTGGAGGAGCTGGCCCTGCAGCGCGGGGAGACGGAGCAGCTGGAGGCCGAGCGCGCCCGGCTGGGATCCGTTCATCGCCTGATGGAGGGGGCCCAGGCCCTGGTGCAGCTCCTCTACGAGGAGGAGGGCTCCGTCTCCGAGCGGCTGGGGCACGCCCAGGCGGAGCTAGAGGGGCTGGCGGAGACCGACCCCGAGCTGGCCGAGGCCCGCGACCTGGTAGGCCACTCCGCCGCCCAGGCCGAGGAGGCCGCCGAGGCGGTGCGCGGCTACCTGAACCGCCTGGAGGCCGACCCCGAGCGCCTGGAGGTCGTCCAGGAGCGGCTCGACACCGTCTACCAGCTCTCTCGCAAGCACCACGCGGACCCCGAGGAGCTGGTGGACCTGGCCGGCCGGCTCCGCGCCGAGCTCGACGAGCTGGAGGAGCTCGGCCCTCGCCTGCAGGCGGCCCGGGAAGAGGTGGAACGCACCCGGGGGATCTATGCCGACGCCGCCGCGGAGCTCAGCCGCATGCGCAAGGCGGGGGCGGAGAAGCTCGCCGAGCGGGTCACCGAGGAGATCCAGGTGCTGGGCATGCCGGACGCGGCCCTGGAGGTGGCGGTGGATACGGCGGAGGATCCGGAGGAAGGCGGGGCCCACGGCATGGACCGGGTGGAGCTGCGGGTGCGCACCAACCCCGGCGAGCCGCCCCGGCCCCTGGCCAAGATCGCCTCGGGCGGTGAGCTGTCCCGGCTGTCCCTGGGGATCCAGGTGGTCCTCGCCCGCCACACGGAAGTGCCCACGCTCATCTTCGACGAGGTGGACGTGGGCGTCTCCGGGGCGGTGGCGGAGAGCGTGGGCCGAAAGCTGCGGACCGTGGGGGAGCGCAGCCAGGTTCTGGCGGTGACCCACCTGGCGCAGGTGGCTGCCCAAGGCCATCACCACCTGCGCATCTTCAAGGAGACGGACGCCGAGGGCGCCTACACCCGGGTGGAGCCGCTGAGCCGCGAGGAGCGGGTGGAGGAGATCGCCCGCATCCTGGGCAGCCGCAACGTCACCGACTCCACCCGGGCCAACGCCCGGGAGATGCTGGCGGAGGCGGGAACCGCCGAATCGTAGCCCCCGGTCGCGGACCCCTACTCCTCCTGTTTCTCCCGGAGGCAGTCGGCACAGAGCCCGTAGAGCTCCATGCGGTGATCGGTGAGCCGGAAGCCGTGCTCCTTGGCCACCTGCTGCTGGAGGCGCTCGATCTGCTCGTTGTAGAACTCCTCCACCCGGCCACAGCGGACACAGACCATGTGGTCGTGGTGCTTGTTCTCGTCGAGCTCGAAGAAGGCGCGCTCGCCGTCGAAATGGTGACGCTTCACCAGGCCGGCCTGCTCGAACTGCGTCAGGACACGGTAGACCGTGGCCAGGCCCACCTCCTCGCCGGCATCGAGCAGGCTGCGGTAGACCCCCTCGGCGGTGAGGTGGCGCTCCTCGGAATCCTCGAGCAGTTGTAATATCATCAAACGCGGCCGTGTGGCCTTGAGCCCGGCCTGCTTCAGGTCATTGGTTTCCCGGCTCATGCACCCGCCTCCTTATTCGGGAAGGCACCCGGAATAAAATCGGGAATCAGTTTCGTTCCGCATTGTATACCTGGGGGGTCGGTTTCGCGAAAGCCGACCCCGCCCCACGCAGGGAGCCTGTCATGCCCAACACCGACCCCGCCCAGTCCCCTCGCCTGCTGCCCGCGCTCGGGCTCGCCGTTCTCCTGCTGGCCCTGGGCGGCTGCGCGCGGATGGAGGTGGAGCAGGGGAACTACCTGACCAAGACGCAGGTGGAGGGCGTGGAGCGCGGCATGAGCCAGGCCGCTGTGCGCCGCTCCCTGGGCGAGCCGCTGCTTCGGGACCCCTTCCGGCCCGACCGCTGGGACTACGCCTTCCTGCTGACTTCGGAGGCGGGGGAACGCACCTATCGGCGGCTCACGGTCTTCTTCGACGAGCAGGGGCAGGTGAAGCGTCTGGAGCGGGCCGGGGAGGACTTCCCGGAGAGATGAACCGGGGGCTGCGCCGCCCCCTCCCTACCGTTCGGCTCGCGACCCCCAGCAAAGCAGGAGGGACCGGCCAGGGTGCGGGGCTACTCGCCTTCCCCGTTCCCGGAGGAGCCGGAGTCCCCGCTGCCCGCCTCGCCCTTGCCCTCCTCCCCGCCTTCGGCGGATTTCCGCTTGCGGGTGCGCGCCTTCTTGGGATCCGCCTGCAGCGGCCGGTAGATTTCCACCCGGTCCCCTTCCCGCAGCTGCTGGTCGCTCTTCACGGGCTTGCCGAAGACGCCGAGCTTCTTCCCCTCCAGCTCCAGGTGGGGGAACTTCTCCAGGATCCCCGACATCCGCACCGCCTCCTCGGCGGTGATGCCCTCCGGGGCCTCGAACTCCACCCATTCCTGGTGGTCGGGCTCGGCGTAGGCGACGCTGATCTGCATTCCTGTCCTCCTTCGCCCCCTTCAGTAGCGGCCGTAAACCACCTCGGCGCGCTTGCGGAAATCGGCAACCAGGGTATCCACGGCCCGGTGGAAGACCGGCCCCACCATCATGGACAGCATGCGGTTGACGAACTCGAACTGGATGGACATGTGCACCCGGCTGCCCCGGTCCTCCATGGGCTCGAAGGTCCACACCCCTTCCAGGAAGCGGAACGGCCCCTCCAGCAGCCGCATCTCCACCAGCTTGGGCCGCTGGAAGGAGTTGCGGGTGGAGAAGGACTTACGCAGGCCCTTGAACTCCAGGGTGAGCTCCGCCGTCAGAGAGTCCTCCTCCCGGGTCAGGATCCGTCCGTAGCTGCACCAGGACAAAAACTGCGGATAGGACTCCACATCCATGACCAGGTCGTACATCTGCTCGGCGGTGTAGGGAACGACCTCACTGCGCTCCAGGGACGGCATAGGCGGACTCTTCCTCCGGTTGGTTATTTGCTCGGATGGGTCCCGGCCGGGCCCGCACCCTTCAATCGGCCCGGGAACGTTCTTCCTGGCGCCAGGAGTGCAGGTCGATCACCACTGCCACCAACAGGGTGGCCACCAGCCAGCCTACGCCGATCCCCACCACGGCCCATGGAGAGTACCCCCCGTAGGGCTCAAGGAGCTCCTGGGCAAGGGCACGGTCCAGCAAGCCGAGGAGCGCCACGGGGATGATGATCTTGAGGCTGTAGTCCAGCCAGGAGCGCTGGAGCCACACCCCGGCGATGGAGAGCAGCACGAACAGCCGCGCAAGGAAGGTACCGAGCCCGTCCTCCGCCTGATGCAGGCCGAACCAGGTGAAGGCCAGAGCTCCCGTCATGAGCAGACGCATGAAGGTGCCGTAGTGGCTGCTGAAGCGGAAGCTGCCCGCCCCCTCGATGTGGGAGCCGAGGCGCTCGCCGCCGAACACCCAGCCGACAATAAGGGCCTCCAGCAGCCCCACCAGCACCAGCCCGTAGCTGGTCAGGAAATGGTCGACGATGTCCAGCCAGCTGACCCCCGCGCCCGTGGTGAACACCATCCCCAGCAGGAAGCCGATCGTGCACAGGGTACCCACCACTTTGGTGCGGTCCACGTCGTATTTGTCCGACAGGGCCGAGACGAAGGCCTGGATCAGGGAGATGGAAGAGGACAGCCCCGCGATGGCCAGCGCCGTGAAGAACAGGACACCGAACACCGTGGGCAGGAAGGGCAGCTCGCTGATCACCTCGGGGTAGGCCACGAAGGCGAGGCCGATGCCGCTGGTGACCACATCCTCTACGCCCGCCCCCTGCGCCTGGGCCATGAAGCCCAGGGTGGCGAACACCGCCACCCCCGCGAAGACGGCGAAGCCGCTGTCGGCGAAGGCGGTGATCAGGGCGTTGCGGGTGATGTTGGAGCGCTCCGGCAGGTAGGAGGCGTAGGCGATCATGATGCCGAAGCCCAGGGAGAGGGTGAAGAAGATCTGGGTGATGGCCTCCACCCAGACCCGCCAGTCGGCCAGCTTGCTCCAGTCGGGGGACAGATACCAGGAAAGCCCCTGCCCCGCCCCGGGCAGGAACAGCGACCATACCACCAGCACGATCATGAGCAGGAACAGCAGCGGGATGAACACCCGGATCACCGGCTCCACCCCCGCGCGCAGCCCGCGGCCCACGATGATGCCGTTGATGGCCCAGACCGCGGCCAGGGCCACCAGCACGGTAAGGTTGGGGGCGGTAAGGTCGAACGGCCCACGCAGCCCGTCCTCGGTGGCGGCCCCCAGGAACTCGCCGAAGAAGAAGGCATCGGCGCCGCCTTCCAGGCCCGTCCATGGTTGGTAGAGGGCGAAGAAGATGAAGCTCAGGCACCAGGCGATCACCACGCAGTAGTAGATCAGGATGCCGAACATGGTGAAGCCCACGGCCCACCAGCCCACCCACTGGAAGCGCCGGTCAATGCGGAACAGAGAGACAGGGGCCGAGGCCTTCATGTAGTGGCCGATGCCGAATTCCAGCAGGAGCAATGGGATCCCGACGATGAACAGGGCCAGGACATACGGGATCAGGAAAGCACCGCCGCCGTTCTCGTAGGTGACGTAGGAGAACCGCCAGATGTTGCCGAGCCCCACCGCCGAGCCGATGGCCGCCATGATGAAGCCCGCGGTGGACTGCCACTGCTCCCGTTGCTCGCTCATGGGCTCGCTTTCCCCTTTTGCCGTGAGCGGCCCCGCCCGTGGGGCCGAAGAGGTGAGCTGGGCCGCCGGCGAGCGGCGGCGCGACAAGCGGCCCCAGCCTACCAAACTTGTCCAGGCCGTGCCCCGGGCGGAATTGAGGCCCATGCCGGTTCGGGGTAGCATGGCCGGCTTTACCGCAGGCCAGTCCGCCGGGAACGGGAGCCCATGGGAGCACCACCGCGCCAGATCGCCCAGAACAAGAAGGCCCGCTTCGACTTCCACATCGAGGAGGAATTCGAGGCAGGCATCGAGCTACAGGGCTGGGAGGTAAAGGCCCTGCGCGCGGGCCGGGCGAACATCAAGGAAAGCCACGTCATCATCCACCATGGCGAGGCATGGCTGGTGGGAGCCCGCATCTCCCCCCTGCCGGAGGCCTCCACCCACGTGCATCCGGACCCCACCCGGAGCCGGCGCCTGCTCCTGCACGCCCGCCAGCTGCGCACCCTGATCGGCCAGACCCAGCAGAAGGGCTATACCATCGTCCCCCTCGACATGCACTGGACCCGGGGGCTGGCCAAGGTGCAGATCGGCCTGGCCAAGGGCAAGAAGAAGCAGGACAAGCGCGCGGACATCAAGGAGCGCGACTGGCAGCGCCAGAAGCAGCGCATCATCAAGGAAAAGAATCGCTAGCCTTCGACCGGGAACCCCACGCACCGAAAAAGGTCTCCGCAGGCCAGGGCCGCACGTAACCGCAACGGGTGGTGATCGAACCCCTGCGGGAACTTCCCGGAAAAGCCCTAGTCATAATATGCGAATCCGGCCGAGGATGGCCCTGCGGGGACGAGTCTGATAGGCTGGATACCAGCTTGCGAAGGGGGCGATTCTGGATTCGACGTGAACCCGCAAGCTATTGGTGCATGCCGAGGTAGCTGGGTAACCTCGTAAATCCTCCCAGCGGGCAAAGATACCTGCCGACAACGAAGAGTTCGCCGTAGCCGCATAGCCGGCTGCCCCGCTTCCCGAGCTGCCCGTGGCGAGGGATCAAGCGGGTCGACCTTCACGGGATCGCGGTAGCGCCCCGCCCGGGGCCACCTGCCGTTAAAGCCAACCCGGGCTAACCGGTCACATCCCCGTCACCCGGGACCGTGACCGGGAAACCAAAGGGTGACTAAGCATGTAGATCCAATAGTGGACGGTTCGCGGACGCGGGTTCGAGTCCCGCCGCCTCCACCAACAAAAAAAGACCGCCCGGACAGTCCGGGCGGTCTTTTTTTGTCCCCGGCAGGCTAATATCCCGCCTCCCCCCCTCTTTCCTCCGGGGGTTAGTGAGGCTGCCCCCGCAGCTCGCGGACCGGATGCTCCCCCTCGGGTTGGCTGCGGTATTCCTCCCCCTTTGCCTGCCGGTGGGTACCGATCACCTCCTCGCTGGGCACCCAGCCGTCGCCGTGGACCTTCTTCTGATACTCGTAGTAGCGGTGCCCCTCGGGCAGGTCGTCCACGCGCACGAAATCGGTGCCGTCCCCGGTCAGGGAGACCTGATCCGCGAGAACCTGACGCACGTACTGCTTGTTGCTCTCGAACTTCAGCGGCTCGGGCAGGCTCTCCGGCAGCAGCTCGGCCGCCGGATCGCGGCCGTCCAGCTTCTTCATCAGCTCCACGGCGCTCTTGAGCTGCTCGATCTCCATGGCCAGGTGCGTCTCCCAGACCTTGCGGATCCGGTCGTCGCTTTCCGTTTGCATGAAGGACCAATAGAGCCAGCACTCGTTGTACTCATGCATCACCAGCTGCTCCGCCCAGGTGGCGTCGGCGGGGAGCATGCTCTCGTAGTGGCTGACGTGCTGCTCCTCGATCTGCGCGATCTCCTGGTACAGGGCGCGGGCCAGCGGATCCTCGGGTCGATTTCCCACGTTGCAGTAGAAGTTCAGCGTCTGCTGCTCCGCGGCGGTGATGGTCATGGCGTGCATGACCGAGCGCGGGTCGCTGGTACGCGCCAGGGGCCGGCGGATGTCGTCATGGGGATCGCGGTGCTCGAACACCGTGGGCCGGCCCGGCATGATCTCGGTGAGATCGCCCACCAGCTCCGTCGCCTTGCGCGGATCGGTCATGTCCATGAGGTTGGCGTAGCGGAACAGGTGGTCGAAGTCCTCCAGCAGGCCGAAGTCGTAGCACTGCTTGGCGTAGGGATCCGGCTCCTGCTGCGCCACCCAGGCGGTGAGATCCACCGCCACCTGCTCGTAGCCGATGGTTACCTCCAGGGAGTCCTCGCTGGCGGGGATGAGCCAGTTGTTCACCTTCTGCTGTTGAGTCTCGATGCGGCGTACCTGGGCGAGCTGGCGCTTCACATCGAGATCGGTGGTGTGCCGGGCGAACTGGTGCCCGAACCACATGCTCTCCATTTCGGCCCCGTTCATGACGATGATGCGGCAGCGGGTGTAGGGGTCTACCGAACGCGTGTCATACGGCTCTACATTGAGCTCCCGCCAGTTACGAAGCTGCTGATCCAGCGGGATTCCGGTTTCGGTTAGTGGATTGAACGCCATTGCGGACCTCCTCCGCGAGATATGCGGGACGGACATTCCCGCCCAACAAGCCAAAAAGCGTCTCTCCGTTTATGCAGAGGCGCTCAATAAACAAGGCCGAAAAGCCATAGAGTTTCTCCGCCTGGAGCCGCACCTTCAGGGCAATGGACATCGAAGCCACCCACCTGCTAGCGCCGGGCAATCACCCACACGGCGTGGATAATCCCGGGGATGAACCCGAGAAGGGTAAGCAGGATGTTCAGCCAGAAAGCGCCCTTCATCCCTACCTGGAGAAAGACCCCCAGCGGGGGCAGGATGACGGCGGCGATGATACGCAGAATGTCCATGGCCATACGGTCTTCCCGTGCTTCCATCCCTTACTCCTTGGCCCGGCCCGCCTCCGGTCCGGAGCGAGCGAACTCCGATTGAGCGCTTTTCTCCCCGCCTCCCCGACCATGCCCAACCCCTCGTCGCCCGGGATGGCGCAGGGCGATGCCCTGCCTGGTTCCAGGCGCCGGGTGGAGACCGGTGCCGCAGATCGCCCTGCGGGCAGGGCGAAGCCCCGCATCCTGGCCATCCCGGGCCGGGGCGGTTTCCAGGCAGATGCCGCCTGTGTCGGCAAATACCACCGCCTTCATGAAGCTCCCCCCACGGCTGCGGCCGGCCCCTAATGCCGGGCCCTCTGGGCCTTTTCCTGGGCGAAGCTCTGTCCGATCTCGTTGGCCTGCTGATCGTCCAGGATGGCCTGGGCCTCGGGGAAGATCTGGTTCTCCTCTTCGTCCACGTGGGCTTCCACATTCTGTTTAAGCTCGCGCAGCTTGGAGGCCCATTCGGGCGTGGACCGATCAAGATAGGAGAGCTCACGGAGCATGTTTTCCACTTCGTCATGCTCGTGCTTGGCGTGCCGGGCGTCCTCCTTGCTTTCCGTGTGCTGGCGCAAGGCGTTGTAGAACGTGGCATCCTCCGCCCGGGCATGGACCAACAGCTCATTCTTGAGCTTGGAGAAGAGGTCATCCCTCCTTTCGGGGTCGCTTTCCGCGATGCTGTCCAGCTCCGCCAGCATCTGGGAGGTTTCGCGGTGATCTTCTGCCAGTTTTTGGTAGATATCGGTCATAACCGTTCTCCTCGTTGTTCCTGCCAGGCTCCCTCCCGGGCCCGGGTGCGGTCCATTGGGGGCAGCCGCACAAAGCCTGGCATTTGCCCGCAAGGGGCACGATCCCGGAAAGCCCGGCTCCGGTAGGGACGGCATTTGCATCAGCCAGGAAGACGAGGTCCGGCAACCGGCGCGGGGAGATGCCGGGCCTCGAGGGCCTGACTTCCGGAAAGGGGAAAAGAGAGGCCACGGCTGCCTTGATCAAGGCGCTCCAGGGAGCAGGCATGGGCGCGCCGCCGGCCCGCTCGGGGCCAGCCCCCTCCGCGCAGAGGCGCTCTCCCCGCTCCTCCGGAAACGGGGCTTCCGTATGAAGCCGCTGTCACCGGGGAACCGGCTCGCTTCTTTCGAACCTACGGCTCTTTCCTCCGGGGGCGGTGTAGCTGGACACGGTGTCCGATCGCCGGGGAACGCTCGGACAAGCGGGGCAAAGCTGGTCTTGAAAGCGCGACCCAAAATCCGTATACAGGGTACCCGTACAGGGCTGCTTTTGATCCCCGTCAATTCACGGACAGGTCCCGGCGTTTAGCCTGTTTCTTGATTCACCCATATATAGAGCTGTATCGCCCCATGATCGATCATGCTTTCCCCGCGCTCCGCATCCGCGGTCGAACCCTCCTGCCCATCATCCAAGGCGGGATGGGGGTCGGCGTCTCCGCCCATCGGCTGGCAGGTACCGTCGCCGCCGCGGGCGGCGTAGGCACCATCGCCAGCGTGGACCTGCGCCAACTGCACCCCGACCTGCTCGCCGCCGACAAGCGGAGCCGGGACGTGGAGGCGTACACGGCCTCCAACCTGATAGCCATCGACCGCGAGATCCGGGCCGCCCGGGAGATCGCCGGCTCGGACGGCTTCATCGCCGTGAACGTCATGCGCGCCCTGCGCGACTACGACCAACAGGTACGCCAGGCCTGCGCCAGCGGCGCCAACGCCATCATCATGGGGGCGGGACTGCCCCTGGAGCTACCGGCGCTCACCGCGGACTACCCCGATGTGGCTCTGATTCCCATCGTCTCCGACGGCCGGGCCCTGCGGATCACCCTCAAGCGCTGGGCGCGCCAAAACCGGCTGCCCGACGCCGTCGTGGTGGAGAACCCCCGCTTCGCCGGCGGCCACCTGGGCATCGCCAAGGTCGGTGACGAGAACGACCCCCGGTACGACTATCCCACCGTCCTGCCCGAGGTGCGGGCCACCCTGGCCGAGTTCGGCGAGGAGGCGGCGCGCATCCCCGTGATCGCCGCAGGCGGCATCAACGGGCCGGAGCGTCTGGCGGAAGTTATGGAGCTTGGCGCCAGCGGGGCACAGGTTGGCACGCCCTTCGCAGTCTCCGCCGAGGGCGACGCCCACCCCAACTTCAAGCAGGTGCTCCTGGGCGCCGACCCCGCGAACGACACCACCACCTTCATCAGCGCCGCCGGGCTGCCGGCCCGTGCCGTGCGCACCCCATGGCTGGACCGCTACCTGGGCCTGGAGGAGGATCTCCTCCACCGGGCCGACCCGGAAACGGCGGTCTGCCCCACCTTCGTGGAATGCCTCTCCCACTGCGGCTTTAAGGACGGCAAGGCGGCTGCCGGCCAGTTCTGCATCGAGACCCGCCTGGCCGCGGCGCAGAAAGGCAAGATCAAGCAAGGGCTGTTCTTCCGCGGCGGCGCCTCCCTGCCCTTCGGCGACCAAATCCGCCCAGTGCAGGACATCCTGTGCCACCTCCTGGACGCCACCATCCCCCAAGAGCCCGCCATCGCCACACCCTGAGGAAATACCCGACCGAAAAAATCGGTCCATTAGTATTGCGTTGGAAACTAAATAGGACTAGATTAGTCCTAGTTTACCGGCAGGCCCAACGGAGTGGCACCGGATGCTACGGATCAGCAAGATGACCGATTACGGCACGGTGGTCATGACCCACCTCGCCAAGAACCCCGAACAGCGCTTCAGCGCCCGGGAGCTGGCGAGCGATCTGCACATCGGCGTGCCCACGGTGAGCAAGATCCTCAAGGTCCTGGAGCGGGGCGGCCTGCTGGTGGCTCAGCGAGGCAAGAACGGCGGCTACTCCCTGGCGCGCGACCCCGGGCAGATCTCCGTGGCCCAGGTGATCCGAGCCATGGAGGGTCCCATCGCCCTGACCGAGTGCGCCAGCGACGCCCTGCAGTGCGACCAGGAGCAGTCCTGCTCGGTGCAGAGCAACTGGCAGCGCATCAACCACGCCATCATGCGGGCCCTCGAAGGGGTCTCCGTGGCGGAGATGACCGAACCGATCTCTGTGCAGGGGGTGCAGACGCGCACCCTGGAATTCCTGGGGGTGGCCGAGCGCGACCCCCTGGCCCAGACGGAATAAACGACCCGGACCCGGTCCGGAGGGATTTCCCAATTTCCGGGATGGAGGCAACCATGGCGTCTTCGAGCCAGATCGACGAAGTTCTCAATCGGGGCTACACCCCCGGCTTCTATACCGACATCGAAGTCGATGCGGTCCCTCCGGGACTGAACGAGGACATCATCCGCATGATCTCGGCCAAGAAGGAAGAGCCCGAGTTCATGCTGGAGTGGCGCCTCAACGCCTACCGGCAGTGGCTGGAGATGACCGAGCCGCGGTGGGCCAACATCCGCCACCCCTACATCGACTATCAGGACATCGTCTACTACTCGGCCCCCAAGTCCATGAGCGACGAGGACCGGCCGCAGTCCCTGGACGAGGTGGATCCCAAGCTGCTCGAGACCTACGAGAAGCTGGGCATCCCGCTGGACGAGCAGAAGCAGCTCGCCGGCGTTGCCGTGGACGCGGTGTTCGACTCCGTGTCGGTGGCCACTACCTACAAGGAGAAGCTGGCCGAGGAAGGCATCGTCTTCTGCTCCTTCTCCGAGGCCCTGCAGGACTACCCGGAGCTGGTGGAGAAATACCTGGGCACCGTGGTGCCGCCGGGGGACAACTACTTCGCCGCCCTGAACTCGGCGGTGTTCTCGGACGGCTCCTTCGTCTACGTGCCCAAGGGCGTGCGCTGCCCCATGGAGCTGTCCACCTACTTCCGCATCAACGCCTCCGAGACTGGCCAGTTCGAGCGCACCCTGATCGTCGCCGACGAGGGGGCCTACGTGAGCTACCTGGAGGGCTGCACGGCGCCCGCCCACTCCAAGAACCAGCTGCACGCCGCGGTGGTGGAGCTGGTGGCGGAGAAGGACGCCGAGATCAAGTACTCCACGGTGCAGAACTGGTACCCCGGCGACGAGAACGGCCAGGGCGGCATCTACAACCTGGTGACCAAGCGCGGCGAGTGCCGCGGCGACGACTCCAAGATCGCCTGGACCCAGGTGGAGACCGGCTCCGCCATCACCATGAAGTACCCCTCCGTGGTGCTGCGCGGCGACCGCTCCGTGGGCGAGTTCTACTCGGTGGCCGTGTCCAACAACTACCAGCAGGCGGACACCGGCACCAAGATGATCCACCTCGGCGCGGACACCAAGTCCACCATCATCTCCAAGGGGATCAGCGCCGGCTTCGGCCAGAACTCCTACCGGGGCCTGGTGCAGGTGGGCAAGAACGCCGAGAACGCCCGCAACTACACCCAGTGCGACTCCATGCTCATGGGCAACAAGTGCGGCGCGCACACCTTCCCGTACATCGAGGCCAAGAACCCCACCGCCCAGGTGGAGCACGAGGCCTCCACGGCGAAGATCGGCGAGGACCAGATCTTCTACCTGACCCAGCGGGGCATCGACCCCGAGGATGCCGTCTCCATGATCGTGAGCGGCTTCTGCAAGGAGGTCTTCCACGAGCTGCCCATGGAGTTCGCGGTGGAGGCGCAGAATCTGCTCGGGGTGAGCCTCGAGGGCAGCGTCGGCTAATCGTAGGGGTGTGGGAGCGGCGTGCGCCGCGACGGGCGAAACGGCCGGATTGTCGCGGCCAATGGCCGCTCCCACAGGCGTCAGGATCCGCGGGCTTTGGCCCAGCAAAACACCGAATAGCGTAAAGAGGACGGCACCGTGCTCAGCATCAAGAACCTGCACGCGAGCGTGGAAGACACCGAGATCCTGAAGGGGATCGACCTGGAAGTGGGCGACGGCGAGGTCCACGCCATCATGGGCCCCAACGGTTCCGGGAAATCCACCCTCGCCGGCGTGCTCGCCGGACGCGAGGGCTACACCGTGGGCGACGGCTCGGTGAGCTTCGACGGCAAGGACCTGCTGGAGATGGAACCGCAGGAGCGGGCCAACGAGGGCCTGTTCCTGGCCTTCCAATACCCGGTGGAGATCCCCGGCGTCAGCAACATCTACCTGCTGAAGTCGGCGGTGAACGCCGCGCGCAAGCACCGCGGCGAGGAGGAGCTGGACGCCATGGACCTGGTGGCCTTCATCCGCGAGAAGATGAAGCTCACCGGCATGGGCGACCAGCTCCTCTACCGCTCGGTGAACGAGGGCTTCTCCGGCGGCGAGAAGAAGCGCAACGAGATGCTGCAGATGGCGGTGCTCGAGCCGAAGCTGGCCATCCTCGACGAGACCGACTCCGGGCTCGACATCGACGCCCTGAAGACCGTCGCCGACGCGGTGAACCAGCTGCGCGACGCCAAGCGCTCCTTCATCCTCATTACCCACTACCAGCGCCTGCTGGACTACATCGTCCCGGACAAGGTGCACGTGCTCTACAACGGCCAGATCGCCAAGTCCGGGGACAAGGACCTGCCGCAGGAGCTGGAGAAAACCGGCTACGCCTGGCTCACCGGCGCCGAGCAGGCGCCCGCCGAGGAAGCGGTACAGGGGCAGTAAGGCCATGAGCGAGCAAACCGAGATCGTCGACCGCTACACCACCCTGTTCGAGCAGGGCCACGAGCGGCTCCCCGGTGCGTCCGCGGGCTGGGTCGCCGAGCGGCGGCGCGCGGCCATGAACCGCTTCGCCGAGACGGGCTTCCCGGCCGGCCGCGACGAGGAGTGGAAGTACACCTCCCTGCGACCGCTGGAGAAGCGGGAGTTCGCCCTTCCCGGCGCGGAGGCCCCGGCCCTGGCCCCGGAGGACATTGCCGCCTACACCTTCGACGAGCCCGCCGCACTGCGCCTGGTGTTCGTGGACGGCGTCTACGCCCCGGAGCTGTCCCGGACCGCCGAGCTGCCCGCGGGCGTGGAGGTGCGGCCCATGAGCGAGGCCCTGGGCGAGCCCTCCGAGGCCCTGCAGCGCCACCTGGGCCGCTACGCCGACCCGGAGGGAACCCCCTTCGTGGCCCTGAACACCGCGCTCATGGGCGACGGCGTCTACGTCTACGTGCCCGCCGGCGTACAGGTGGAGACCCCCATTCACGCCCTCTTCCTCACCAGCCCCGGCGCCGAGGCCCTGGGTCCCCACTACCGCAACCTGGTCGTGGCTGAGGAGGCCGCCTCCGTCACCGTGCTGGAAGACTTCGTCGGCCTCGGCGAGGGCGCCTACTTCAATAACGTGGTCACCGAAGCGGTGGCACCGAAGGACGCCCAGGTGGAGGTCTACAAGCTCCAGCAGGAAGGGCCCGGCGGCTACCACGTGGCCACCTTCGAGGGCTACCAGGGCGAGAACAGCGTCCTGACGCACCACAACATCGCCCTGGGCGGCCGGCTGGTGCGCAACGACGTCAACGACGTCCTGGACGCCGAGGGGGCGCTGGTGAACCTCAACGGGCTGTACCTGGGCGACGGCCGCGAGCACGTGGACAACCACACGCGCATCGACCACCTGAAGGCCAACGCCGAGTCCCGGGAGTACTACAAGGGCATCCTGGACGGGCGCGCCCGCGGCGTATTCAACGGCAAGGTGGTGGTGCAGCCCGAGGCCCAGGGCACGGAATCCGACCAGCAGAACCGCAACCTGCTGCTGTCCCGCAACGCCGAGGTGGATCCCAAGCCGGAGCTGGAGATCTTCGCCGACGACGTCTCCTGCACCCACGGTGCCACGGTGGGCCAGCTCGACGAGGACGCGCTGTTCTTCCTGCGCTCCCGCGGCCTCGGCTACGAGGACGCCCGCAACCTGCTGATCTTCGGCTTCGCCAACGAGATCATCGAGCGGGTACGCATCGAGCCCGTGCGGGCGCGGCTGGAAGAGCGACTGCTGAAGCGGCTTCCGCATACCGAAGCGATGGAGGAATGAGCGTGGCCGTGGAAGAGATGCGCAGCCAGGCGGAGCAGGTGACCGACGCCGACGCCGATCGCTACCGGCAGGACTTCCCGTGCCTCCAGCAGGAAGCGCACGGCAAGCCGCTGGTCTACCTGGACAGCGCCGCCACCAGCCAGAAGCCCCGCGCGGTGATCGACGCCATCAGCCGGTTCTACGAGACCAGCTATTCCAACGTCCACCGCGGCGCCCACCTGCTCTCCGAGCGGGCCACCGAGGCCTACGAGGGGGCGCGCTCGCGGGTGGCGCAGTTCATCGGCGCGGCCGATCCCCGCGAGATCGTTTTCGTCCGGGGCGCCACCGAGGCGATCAACCTAGTGGCCGCCAGCTACGGGCGAGCCAACCTCCAGGCGGGCGACGAGATCCTGCTCACCGAGATGGAGCACCACTCCAACATCGTCCCCTGGCAGCTGATAGCCGAGCAGACCGGCGCCGTGATCCGGGTGGTCCCCATCAGCGACGACGGCGAGCTGATGATGGACCGCTTCGACGAACTGCTCGGCGAGCGCACCAAGCTGGTGGGGGTGGGCCACGTCTCCAACGCGCTGGGAACCATCAACCCCGTCAAGGAGATCGTGGACAAGGCCCACGCCCAGGGGGCGGTGGTGCTGGTGGACGGCTGCCAGGCGGCGCCGCGCGTGCCGGTGGACGTGGGCGAGCTGGGCTGCGACTTCTACGCCTTCTCCGGCCACAAGCTCTACGGCCCGAGCGGCATCGGCGTGCTCTGGGGCCGCCACGAGCTGCTGGAGGCCATGCCCCCCTACCAAGGCGGCGGCGAGATGATCCAGCGGGTGACCTTCGAGCACACCACCTACGCCAAGGTGCCCCAGAAGTTCGAGGCCGGCACCCCGAACATCGCCGGCCCGGTGGGCTTGCACGCGGCTATGGACTACGTCGCCGGCATCGGCCTGGATGCCATATTCGCCCACGAGCGCGACCTGCTGGCCTATGCCACCGAGGCCATCCAGGAGGTGCCCGGCGTGCGCCTGATCGGCACCGCCGCCGAGAAAGCGGGGATCCTGTCCTTCGTCATGGAGGGCATCCACCCCCACGACATCGGCACCATCCTGGACAACCAGGGCATCGCCGTGCGCACGGGGCACCACTGCGCCCAGCCGGTGATGGACCGCTTCCAGGTGCCGGCCACCACCCGGGCCTCCTTCGGCCTGTACAACACCCGGGCCGACGTGGACGCCTTCATCCGGGGCCTCCACGAGGTGCGGGAGATCCTCGGCTGAGGAAGCCCGGATGCGGGAAGCACCACTCAACCACCCGCGGCACAGCCGTTCCGGAAGGAGCTAGAGTCCCATGGCGGACGTTCGCGACCTCTACCAGGAAGTGATCTTCGAGCACAACAAGAACCCCCGCAACTTCGGGGTCCTGGCCGACCACAACCGCCACGCCGTGGGCCACAACCCCCTGTGCGGGGACCAGCTCACGGTCTACCTGATGGTGGACGACAACGACGTGGTCCAGGACGTGAAGTTCGAGGGCTCCGGGTGCGCCATCTCGGTGGCCTCCGCCTCCCTGATGACCCAGATCCTCAAGGGCAAGTCCAAGCAGGAGGCCGACGAGCTCTTCCAGGCCTTCCACGACGTCTGCACCAAGGAGCGCGAGGCCGAGGACGTGCCCGAGCTCGGCAAGCTGGCCGTGCTCACCGGGGTGCGCGATTTCCCCTCCCGAGTGAAGTGCGCCACCTTGGCCTGGCACACCGTACACGCCGCCCTCGAGCACGACGAGGAGGGCGCCAGCGTTACCACCGAGTAACGCCCCCGCGCCGGTGGTCCCGGCAGCGGGCCCAACGCCTGCCTGAGGAGCGAGCCCGATGAGTGAACCGCGTGAACAGCCCCAGGAGATCCGCCCCCACACCATGTCCAAGCGCTTGGAGATCGAGTGGGGCGACGGGCACATCTCCGATTTCCCATACAGCTTCCTGCGGGAGAACGCCCCCTCCCTGCCCGACCGGGCCGATGCCGAGGGGATCGATGTCACGGACTTCCAGCCCGTGGGCCACTACGCCATCCAGATGACCTTCGACACTGGCGAGTCGGCCACCTACACCTGGGAGGCCCTGCGCAATATCGACCCCACGGACGAGGCCAACGCCGGCGACGACGAGGAGGTGGACCTCTCCGAGCTTCCGGAGATCGAGGAAGACAAGATCGTCGAGGCCCTGCGCCAGGTCTACGACCCCGAGATCCCGGTGAACATCTACGACCTCGGCCTCATCTACAACCTCGACATCCACCCCAACCACAAGGTGGACGTGAAGATGACCCTCACCACGCCGGGCTGCCCCGAGGCGGCCACCTTCCCCGGCAAGGTGGAGGCGGCCGTGAAGTCGGTGCCCGGAGTGGTGGACGCCGAGGTGGAGCTGGTCTGGGACCCGCCGTGGACCAAGGACCACATGTCCGAGGACGTGAAGCTGGCCCTTGGCATCTGGTAACCGCCCCGCAACCAGGAAGGAGAACCCGCATGGCCGACTGGGTCGAGGTGGGCACCACCGAGGACCTGCCGCCGGGGTCCTACACCTCGGTGGACGTGGACGACGTGCAGATCGCCGTGTTCAACTGCGGCGGCACCTACTACGCCATCGAGGACGTCTGCACGCACGACTACGGGCAGCTCACCGGCGGCGAGATGGAGGACTGCCGCATCGTCTGCCCGCGGCACGGGGCCAAGTTCGACGTTGCCTCCGGCGAGGCCCTGACCCCGCCGGCCTACGAGCCGGTGGACACCTTCCCCGTTCAGGTGGAGGACGGCAAGGTCTACGTCGCCGATGATCGTTGGGACTAGGAAACTGGTGGGTCCGAGGGGGCGCGGAGCGGATGCCGCCGGAGCTGAGCCCGTCCCCGGACCGAACCTAAGGCCTTTTTCTCCGGGGAAAGGCCTTTCTTTTCAAAAGGTATAGCCATGAGCGACTGGTGGCAGGTGGGCCGGATCGAGGACATCCCCCCTGGCTCGGTGGCCCGGGTGGAGGCCGATGATGTCCCCATGGCGGTGGTGAACCTGGGCGGGGAGCTCTACGCCCTGACCAACCTCTGCACCCATATGGATGCCGAGCTCCACGAGGGCGAGCTCGACCCCGAGGGCGAGCTGGAATGCCCCGCCCACGGCGCCCGCTTCGACGTGCGCACCGGCGAGGCCCTGACCCCGCCGGCCTTCGAGACCCTGGAGACCTATCCGGTCCAGGTGGCGGACGGCCTCGTCTACGTACGCCCCGATCCCGACGACTGACCCCCGCCCATGGTGGCCCCGGACCGCATCCAAGACCTCCGTCCGGGCCCACCACGCCCCGGCCGCTACGTCCTCTACTGGATGCAGCAGGCCCAGCGCGCCTCCGACAACCCGGCCCTCGATCTGGCCGTCCACCGCGCCAATGAGCTCTGCCTGCCGGTGGTGGTCGCCTTCGGCCTGACCGCGGACTACCCCGAGGCCAACCTGCGCCACTACGCCTTCATGGTGCAGGGGCTGGCGGAGGTGGGCGCCCACCTCCGCCGACGGGGCATCGCTTTCCTTCCCTCACACGACGCCCCGCCCCAGGCCGCCCTCCGGCTGGCGGAAGGGGCCGCCCTCTTGGTCTGCGACCGGGGCTACCTGCGCCACCAGCGGCAGTGGCGCCGGGAGGTGGCCGACCGCGCCCCCTGCCCGGTGGTGGAGGTGGAAACGGAGGTTGTGGTCCCGGTGGAGATCGCCTCCCCGAAGGCGGAGACGGCGGCCCGAACCCTGCGCCCCAGGATCGCGCGCCGGCGGGAGGAGTTCCTGGCGGAACCGCCGGCCGAGGAACCCAACGTCTCCGCCCGCCCCCTTGGGCTCCGGGGCGACTTCAACCCGGAGGACGGCGAGACCATCCTCCGCGACCTGCCCCTGGACCGCTCGGTTGCGCCGGTCTCCGCCTTCCAGGGGGGGTGCCGCGAGGCGCACCACCGCCTGGACCGCTTCCTCCGGGAGCGACTCCCGGGCTACGCCCGCCGCAGCAGCGACCCGGTGGCGGAGGCCACCTCCCACCTGTCCCCCTACCTCCATTTCGGCCAGATCGGCGTCCGAGAGGTAGCGCGGGCCGTCCAGGGGGCCGATGCCCCCGCGGAGGACCGCGAAGCCTTCCTGGAGCAGCTCATCGTCCGGCGCGAGCTGGCCTGCAACCACGTCTGGTACCGTCCCGACTACGACGCCTACACCGGCCTTCCCGACTGGGCCCGCCGCACCCTGGCCGAGCATGCCGACGACCCGCGCGACCCCTGCTATTCCCGGGAGACTTTGGAGGCGGCGGAGACGGCCGACCCATACTGGAACGCCGCCATGACCGACCTGCGCACCCGGGGCTTCATGCCCAACTATATGCGGATGTACTGGGGCAAGAAGGTGCTGGAATGGACGGCCGACCCCCAGACCGCCTTTGCGACCCTCCTGGCGCTGAACAACCGGTACTTCCTGGACGGGCGGGACCCGAACGCCTTCGCCAACGTGGCCTGGTGCTTCGGCCTGCACGACCGGGGGTGGCCGGAGCGGCCGGTCTTCGGCAAGGTACGCTACATGAACGCCCGCGGGCTGCGCCGCAAGTTCCCCATCGAAGACTATGTCCGGCGGGTATGGGACAACAGCGAGCCGGAGACGCCATGAGCCCGGAAGTGCGCGAGAACGTATCCCGCGGAGCCACCTGGATCCGCGGCCTGTACATGCTGCTGTTCGCCCTGATCTTCAACCTCGCCGAGCTGGTGCTGGCGGCGGTGGCGTTGTTCCAGTTCGCCGCCCACCTGCTCGCCGGAGAGCCCAACACGAGGCTCCGCGCCTTCGGGGCGCACCTGGGCGCCTATCTGCAGGAGATCGCGGCCTTCCTGACCTACGCCAGCGAAGACCGGCCCTTCCCTTTCGCGCCCTGGCCGGACGGTGGGGACCCCCAGCCCATCAGCGGAAACCACGGGGAGGAGGCATCCGAGGAGAGCAAGGGGAAGGTCAGGGACGAGGGCGACGCGGGAGGCGGGGAGCCCAACGAAGCCGGGGTGCGCTGACCTTCGGCTACCCCCCGGAACGGAAAAGCCCCGGCTCGCCGAGCCGGGGCTTTTTGGTGGGTCAACCCGCCCCTGGCGTGGTCTTTCCGGTCAGGCGCCGTAATATTCCCGGTACCAGGCCACGAACCGTTCGATACCCGTCTTCAGGGGCGTATCCGGCGAAAAGCCCACCGCCTCCTGCAGGTCGGCCACGTCGGCGTAGGTGGCCGGCACGTCGCCGGGCTGCATGGGCAGGTAGTTCTTCTTCGCCTCCATGCCCAGGGCCTCCTCGAGGGTGGCGATGAAGTCCATCAGCTTGACGGGGCTGTGGTTGCCGATGTTGTAGACCCGGTAGGGGACGTAGGAGCTGCCGGGATCCGGGGCGTCGCCGGACCAGTCCGGGTTGGGCTCGGGGACCGCGTCGGCGGTGCGCACCACCCCCTCGACGATGTCGTCGATGTAGGTGAAGTCGCGCTGCATGGCGCCGTGGTTGTAGACGTCGATGGGCTGGCCCTCGGTGATGGCCTTGGTGAACTTGAACAGCGCCATGTCCGGGCGCCCCCAGGGGCCGTAGACGGTGAAGAAGCGCAGGCCGGTCATGGGGGTGCCGTAGAGGTGGCAGTAGGTGTGGGCCATCAGCTCGTTGGCCTTCTTGGTGGCCGCGTACAGCGACACCGGATGGTCCACGTTGTGGTGCACCGAGAAGGGCATGGTGGTGTTGGCGCCGTACACCGAGCTGCTGGAGGCGAACACCAGGTGCTCGACGTCGTGGTGGCGGCAGCCCTCCAGGATGTTGAGGAAGCCGGTGAGGTTGCTGTCGGCGTAGGCGTGGGGGTTCTCCAGGCTGTAGCGCACCCCGGCCTGCGCCGCTAGGTGGATCACCCGGTCCGGTCGGTGCGCGGCGAACACCTCGGCCACCGCCTCGCGGTCCTCCAGGGAAACGCGGGCCTCGGTGAAGCCGGGCCGGCCGCTGATGCGCGCCAGCCGGTCCTCCTTGAGGCGCACGTCGTAGTAGGCGTTGACGTTGTCCAGCCCCACCACCTCGTCGCCGCGGTCGAGCAGGCGCTCGGCGACGAAGTTGCCGATGAAGCCGGCGGTCCCGGTGACCAGGAAGCGCATGGGCCTAGCCCTCGCCCGGGGTGGTCTGGGGCCGGCCGATGGCCACGTGGGTGAGGCCGTGGGGGGCCAGGACGGCGGGGTCGTAGATGTTGCGGCCGTCGAAGATCACCGGGTCCCTCAGGGTGGCGGCGATGTGGTCGAAGTCGGGGCTGCGGAAGGGCTTCCACTCGGTGACCAGCACCAGGGCGTCGGCGCCCTCCAGGGCGGCGTAGCGGTCGTCCACGAGGGTGAGGTCGGCCCGCTCGCCGTAGATGCGCCGGCATTCGTCCATGGCCTCGGGGTCATGCGCCCGCACGGTGGCGCCGCGGGCCCACAGCCCTTCCATGAGCCGGCGCGCGGGCGCCTCCCGCATGTCGTCGGTGTTGGGCTTGAAGGCCAGGCCCCACAGGGCGAAGGTCTTGCCGGTGAGGTCCTCGCCGTAGCGCGCCACGATCTTGCGCTCGAGGACGGTCTTCTGCTCGTCGTTCACCGCCTCCACGGCCTGCAGCATGCGCGCGGTGTAGCCGTGCTCGCGGGCGGTGCGCTCCAAAGCGGCCACGTCCTTGGGGAAGCAGGAACCGCCGAAGCCGGCGCCGGGGTAGATGAAGGAGAAGCCGATGCGGGGGTCGCTGCCGATGCCCTGGCGCACCATCTCGACGTCGGCGCCCACCCGCTCGCAGAGGTTGGCCACCTCGTTCATGAAGCTGATCTTGGTGGCGAGCATGGCGTTGGCGGCGTACTTGGTCATCTCCGCGGAGCGCACGTCCATGGTGATCACGCGCTCGTGGTTGCGGTTGAAGGGGGCGTAGAGCTCGCGCAGCAGGGCCCCGGTGCGCACGTTGTCGCAGCCGAGGATGATGCGGTCGGGCTTCATGAAGTCCTCCACCGCCGCGCCTTCCTTGAGGAATTCGGGGTTGGAGACGACGTCGTATTCGATGTCCTGGCCCCGCGCCGCCAGCTCCTCGCCCACCGCCGAGCGCACCTTGTCGGCGGTGCCCACCGGCACGGTGGATTTGTCGATGATCACGCGGTAGTCGTCCATGCGGGCGCCGATGCCCCGGGCCACGTCGAGCACGTAGCGCAGGTCCGCCGAGCCGTCCTCGTCGGGCGGCGTGCCCACGGCGATGAACTGGAACAGGCCGTGGTCCACGCAGGCGTCCATGTCCGTGGTGAAGCGCAGCCGCCCCGCCGCCACGTTCTCGGCCACCAGGGGCTCCAGCCCCGGCTCGTAGATGGGCACCTCGCCGCGCTCCAGCGCCGCGATCTTGTCCGCGTCCACGTCCATGCACACCACGTCGTTGCCGGCCTCGGCCAGGCACGCCCCCGTCACCAGACCCACATAGCCCGTGCCGACCACGGAAACCTTCATTCCAACCCCCGCGTTGCTTGCCTCGGATTCCTCCGGGACGAGCCCCCGGCCCGTCCAGGAAAACGCGTAGCGCCGCGCCGCCCCCCTTGACCCCCCATCCACCCGGTGCTAACGGGTGGAAAACGGTTCCCGCGCGCCCGGGAGGAGGCGGCCATGACCATGAGCCACCGAAGGCGGCGACTATACTTCATCCTTCCCGACGTTCAAATCACCCGGGAAGTAGTCAACGAGCTGCTTCTGGCCCGGGTGGAGGAGCGCCATCTCCATTGCCTGGCCCGGGAGGACCTCGACCTCGGAGACCTGCCCCAGGCGGACGTCTTCCAGCGCAGCGACATCATCCACGGCGCGGGCCTCGGGCTGGCCCTGGGCGGGGCCACCGGCGCCATCGCCGGGGTGGCCACCATCTTCATCCAGCCCTCGGGCTGGGCCCAGAGCGGCGGCCTCGTGCTGGCCATCGCCCTAGTGGGCGCCCTGGTGGGCATGTGGGCCTCGGGCATGATCGGCACCTCGGTGCCCAACTCCCGCCTGAAGGCCTTCCAGAAGGACCTCGACGCGGGCCGGGTGCTGCTCATGGTGGACATCCCCGAGGACCGCGTGGAGGAGATCCGCGAGCGGGTCAAGAAGCACCACCCCGAAGCCTCCGATCGGGGCACGGACCCCCACATCCCGGCCTTCCCCTGAGGGCGGGCCGGGGATCAGGCCTCCCCGACTCCGCCTGCGGGCCCCAGATCCGCCGGGGCGTCCACGTCGCGCAGGATACCAGGATCCGTCACTGCGATCCGCCGGACCCGCCCCGCATGAGCCTCCAGGACCCCGCGGGCGCCCCGGTCCCCCTCCATCGCCGCCAGGGCGGCACCGTGGTCCCGGGCGAAGCCCACCGGATGACCCGCCCTGCCCCGATGGACGGGCCGCACCAGGGAGGCCCCGGCCCGCAGGCGCTCCGCCACCGCCGCCGCCGTTTCCCCGCGCACCCACGGCATGTCCCCCAGGGCGATCAGCCAGGCGTCCACCTCCGGGGTTGCGCGCACCCCGGCGGCCAGGCTCGCGCCCATGCCCCGTTCGCTCTCGGGAGCCACCAGCACCCTGGCGCCCGCCCCGGCCAGGAGCTCCGCCACCCGCTCCTCTCCGGGGCGTGCCACGGCCAGGACGTCGTCGGCCCCCGCGGCCAGTGCCTCGACGGCGGCCCGGGCCACGGGCCGGCCGTCCGGCAGGCGGGCCAGCAGCTTCTGACCGCCGAAACGGCGCCCGAGGCCGGCAGCCAGCAGGACCCCCTGAATCATGGCTGAGTGAGGCGCTCCCCCGCCGGGACCGGGGGCGCCGCGCGGTCCGGCTCGCCGCGCCCGTTTCGGATGGCGGTCATCTCCGCCAGGACGGAGACGGCGATCTCCGGCGGGGTCCGGCTGCCGATGGGCAGGCCCATGGGTCCCCGCAGCCGCTCGACGGCGCCTGGATCCAGGCCCAGCTCCGCCAGCCGGGCCCGCCGCCGATCGTTGTTGGCCCGCGAGCCCAGGGCGCCCACATAGAAGGCGGGCGAGGCCAGGGCCTCCAGCAGGGCCAGGTCGTCCAGCTTGGGATCATGAGTGGCGGCCACCACCGCGGCGTGGGGGTCCGGGCGCCAGGCCGCCACGGCGTCGTCGGGCATGCGGGTGTCCAGGGCAACCCCGGGTCCGCTCCAGGCCTCGGCGTACTCCCGGCGGGGATCGCAGACCGTGACGGCGTAATCCAAGGCAAGGGCCATGTCGGCGAGATAGCCCGCCAGCTGGCCGGCGCCGATAACCATCAGACGCCAGCGCGGGCCGAAGGCCTTGGTAACCTCCTCCGCCCCCGCCACCAGCGCCGCCTCCCCGTCCCGGTCCGGGTGCACCTCCACCTTGCCGGTCGCCCGGTGCACGGTCCGGCGGATGCGGGCACCGGCCGCCAGGGCGCCGCGCACTGCCTCCAGGGCGCCGTCACGGCCCGGCTCCAGGGGCTCCACCAGCAGCTCCAGCGTGCCGCCGCAGGGCAGACCGAAGCGGGCGGCCTCCTCGCGGCTCACCCCGTAGCGCAACGCGCCGGGGGCTTCGCCAGGCAGCCAGCCGGCCAGGGCCAGCTCCCGCAGGTCCTCCTCCACGCAGCCGCCCGAGACCGAGCCCTCCATGCGCCCGTCCTCCCGGAGGGCCAGGAGGGAGCCGGGCGGCCGCGGCGAGGAGCCCCAGGTGGCGACCACCGTCACCAGGAACAGCCGGTGTCCGGATGCCAGCCAGCCGAGGGCGGCCTCGATGACGGCCTGATCCGTGCCGCGGGGCGCCTCGCCCGGACCCATGCGGACCCCCTCAGGCCGGCCGGAAGCCCGCGCGGGACAGGGGCAGGCGGCGCACCGGCTCGCCCGTCACGGCGAAGACGGCGTTGGCCACCGCGGGGGCGATGGGAGGCGTCCCCGGCTCGCCCACCCCGCCCGGTTCCTCGTCGCTGTCCACGATGTGCACGTGGACCTCGGGCATCTGGTTCATGGTGAGGATGGGATAGCTGTCGAAGTTGGCCTGCTCCACCTGGCCGCGATCCACGGTGATGGCCTCGTGGAGGGCCGCGGAAAGCCCGTAGACCACCCCGCTCTCCATCTGCTCGGTGATGATCTCCGGATTGACCGTCTGGCCGCAGTCGATGGCCACGTCCACGCGGTGTACCCGCACCTCCCGGTTGTCGTCCACCGAGACCTCGGCCACCTCGGCGCAGTAGCTGCCGAAGGAGTGCACCACGGCGATACCGCGGGCGCGGCCCTCCGGGAGCTCACCGCCCCAGCCGGCCTGCTCGGCGGCGCGCTCCAGGACGCCGAGGTGCCGGGGCTGGTCCTGCAGGAGCCGGCGGCGCAGCTCGTAGGGGTCCTCCCCCGCCGCGGCGGCCACCTCGTCGAAGAAGGCCTCGCGGATGAAGCCGTTCTGGGAGGCGCCCACGGAGCGCCACCACCACAGCGGCACCGGCGTGTTGGACATGGCGTAGTCCACGTGGATGCTGGACACCGCGTAGGGCACCTCCTTGGCCACCTCCACCGAGGAGGAGTCCACCCGCTGGCCCTCCTCGAGCATGTCGTTGTAGGCCATGATGGAGGGCCCGGCGATGCGGTGGCGCCAGCCGGTGACCTCCCCCGAGCCGTCAACGGCCGCGGCGAGGCGGTTGTAGGTGGCCGGGCGGTAGCGGTCGTGACGGGTGGTGTCCTCCCGGGTCCAGACCACCTTCACCGGGGCGCCGGCCTTTTTGGCCGTCTCCACCGCGTCCGCCACGAAGTCGGTGTGGGAGCGCCGCCCGAAGCCGCCGCCCAGGAAGGTGGTGTGCACGTGGACGTTCTCCGGGTCCAGCCCGCTGATCTCCGCCGCCACCTCCTGGGTGGAGGTCTGGTCCTGGGTGGGCGCCCACACCTCGCAGACGCCGTCGGCGATGCGTGCCGTGCAGTTCATGGGCTCCATGCAGACGTGGGCCAGAAAGGGCACCTCGTACTCGGCCTCCAGGGTCTGCGCCCCCTCCTGAAGGGCCTGCTCGATGTCCCCGTCCTCGCGAACAGCGGCGGCCTCCCCGGAGTCCGCGGCCTCGCGGAACTGCCGCGCGATCTGGGCCGAGGTCAGCCCGGCGTGCTCCCCGTAGTCCCATTCCACCCGCAGGGCCTCCCGGCCCTTCTGGGCAGCCCAGAACCCCTCCGCCACCACGGCCACCCCAGCCTCGATCTCGAAGACGTCCTTCACCCCGGAAACCCGCTTGGCCGCCTCGCCGTGGACGCGGGCCGGGCGTCCGCCGATTACCGGGCAGCGCACCACCTGCGCCGTGAGCAAGCCGGGGAGCTGGACGTCCATGCCGAAGGTGGCGGAACCGTCCACCTTGGCGGCGCGGTCCAGCCGGTCCCGGGGCTTGCCGAGGAGGCGGAACTCCGTGGGCTCCTTGAGGAGGACCGCCTCGGGGACCTCCTGGCGGGCCGCTACGGCGGCCAGGTCGCCGTAGGTGGCCTCTCGCCCGCTCTCCGGGTGGCGCACCACCTGGTTGGCCGCCTCCAGGGAGTCGGGGTCCACGTCCCATTCCTCGGCGGCCGCGGCCACCAGCATCTCGCGGGCGGCAGCGCCCGCTTCCCGCAGGGGACGCCAGGCGGCGCGCACGGCGGTGCTGCCGCCCGTGGCCTGGCGCCCCAGCAGGGCGTTGGTATAGGCCTCGTCGGCCGGGGCGAATTCGGTATGGATACGCTCCCAGTCCGCCTCCAGGTCCTCGGCGACGAGCATGGGGATGGCGGTCATCACCCCCTGCCCCATCTCCGAGCGGTCCACGAGGACGGTGACCCGGTCGTCCCTGCCGATGCGGACCCAGGCGTTGGGCTCGAAGGCTGCCTGTCCGGAGGTGGCATCCTCGGCCTGGGCGTAACGCCCGCCGGTGGGCAGGCGGAAGCCCAGCACCAGCCCACCCCCCACGGCGGCGCTGGCCTTCAGGAAGGAACGGCGCGAGGTCTTCACGGGGCTCCCGGTCATCAGCCCTGCTCCTGCATGTTCTTGGCGGCGGTACGGATGGCCCGGCGGACCCGCTGGTAGGTGCCGCAGCGGCAGAGGTTGCCCTGCATGGCAGCGTCGATCTCGGCATCGGAGGGATCGGGGCTGCGCTCCAGAAGCGCCGCCGCGCTCATGAGCTGGCCGCTCTGGCAGAACCCGCACTGGGGCACGTTGGCCTCCATCCAGGCGCGCTGCAGGGGATGGTCGCGGTTCTCGGACAGCCCTTCCACGGTGGTGACCTCCCGACTCCCCACCTCGCTCACGGGGGTCACACAGGCCCGCACCGGCTGGCCGTCCAGATGGACGGTGCAGGCCCCGCACTGGGCGATGCCGCAGCCGTATTTGGTCCCGGTCAGGGCCAGGTTGTCACGCAGCACCCAGAGCAGGGGCGTGTCGGAGGGGACGTCCACCTCGCGGGCCTCGCCGTTCACCTTGAGGGAAACCGCCGTCATGGATAGGGGCTCCTGTTGGGGCAGATAGGGGCTGACTCGGGAAGGGCTTTCCTCCTTGGTAAAGCATCCCGGCGGGCGTGTGCAAGGATTAACGGGGGAACGGGCGGCGGAGCGGGCCGGAGGGAGGGACGGGACTAAACGGGCCGGGCCGCGGACGGGCGCTGGGGCGAAGCGATCGCGGGGGCTCAGTCCCGCTCCAGGACCTGCTCCCGGCCCTTGCCGTCCACGGTGACCATCTGCACGGGCCGCCGCCAGACGCGCTGGATGTACTCCAGGACCTTCTGCGCCCGGTCCACGTCCAGGCCCTTGCCGTCCGTCTGGTGGTCGTGCTGCAGCAGGAGCCTGCCGTCGGTGCCCATCTCCGAGACGTACACCCGGGGCGCGCCGTAGTTGAACTTGGGATGGAGGATGGCCTCGCGCAGGGCATGGATGTCCCGGTCCTGGATGACGTACTGCTCTTCACCGCCCCGCCCGCGCCGGGTGGTGTAGGAGAACAGCTGCAGCTCCTCGGCCAGATCCTCGTCCAGCCAGTTGCGGACGAAGCTGAAGTCGTCCTCCTCCGCCCGCAGCTGCAGGGCCGTGTCCAGGCCGTGCTCGGCGATGATGCGCTCCCACATGTGGAAGCCCAGGTGGTACGGGTTCACGGACAGGGACACGGACTTCTCGCCGGCGTAGGGGCGCACCACGTCGGAGTGGGCCTTGATGGCGTCGAGATAGAGCTGTTGCGGCAGGAAGTCGGCCTCGCGCAGCAGGCGGGCGTGCCAGTAGGAGGCCCAGCCCTCGTTCATGATCTGGCAGGCGAACACCGGGTAGAAGTAGAAGGACTCCTCCCGCACCGACAGGAAGATGTCCTGCTCCCAGCCCTCCAGGTCCGGGGCGTAGTGGGCGATGAACCAGAGCAGGTCGTACTCCGGGCGCGGCGGGATCGGGGCCCGCACGGAGCCGCCGCCCCCTTCGGTGTCCAGCTCCCCCTCCTCGCCCGGCAGCCCGCCGAAGCGTCCCTGGAAGCCGCCCTTGCGCCTGGGCTCCTCCCCGCGCCGGCGCTCCATGCGGTCCGGGAAGCCGGCGCGATTGATGGGGAAGTTGATGTCGATGTTCTGCTCCAGGGCGAGCGCCGCGTCGAGCACCGCCTCCACCCGCTTCTGGCCGTACTCGTCGATGGCCTCGTCGATGCGGTGGGCGCGCTCGGCCGCCTGCTCCACGATGTGGTAGCCCACCTGGGACTGCATGCGGGCGAACAGCTCGTTGTTCTTGGAGAAATCGGCGTGCCCGAGCACGTGGGCGGTGACCAGGGTGTTCTCGGGCAGGGAGTTGTTGTTCACCAGGTAGGCCCGGTTGGGGTTGCCCGGGAACACCACCTCGAAGATGCGGGAGCCGCCCATGCGGTGCTGGATGTACTGGTAGATGTAGCGCACCCCAAAGGACCAGTGGGGCATGCGCACGGGCAGGCCGTACACCGCCACCTCCATCATGAACGACGGCGGCACCACCTCGAAGTCCACGGGGTAGAAGTCCAGGCCTTGGTCCCGGGCCAGGGCCTCCAGCTTGGGGGTGTATTCGACAAGTTCCGCGTTACTCATGGGACTCTTGGGACCGAATGGCACGTGTGTTTCCTCCTCGTCCCCGCCCGTGTCGGGCCTGGCGCCCCGGCGGTGCCGCCGCGCGGGTCGCCCGCCCCCGGTTCCCGGATCGGCTCAGGCCACCTCCTCGGCCTGATGGCGGAAGAACTCCCGGATGGCGTCCCAGATGTCCCCCTCTTCGTGGACGGTGTAGCTGCCCACCGGGTAGTCCCGCGCGCCCAGGGCCTTGAACAGGCGGCCCATCTCCGACTTCGAGGACTCCAGGGGGTTCTGGGGCGTCTCCACGAACCCCATGAAGTTCACCAGGCCGCCGAGCTCCGCCAGCAGGCCCTCGGCGCTGCGCCGGTCGTCCCCGAAGTTGTCGCCGTCGGAGGCGTAGAACAGGTACTGGTTGTACTGCCCCGGGTCGTAGCGGTCGGTGAAGATGTCCAGGGCCAGGCGGAAGCCGCTGGAGGCCACCGTGCCGCCGGTGGCCGACACCTGGAAGAACTCCTCCTCGGAGAACTCCCAGGCCTGGTTGGTGTGGGCGATGAACACCGCCTCCACGTCGCCGTACTGCCGGCGCAGGCCCTGCATGGCCCAGAAGAAGAAGGACTTGGCCAGTTTGCGCCGGGTCTCGTCCATGGAAGCGGAGACGTCCAGCAGGAAGCACACCACGGCGTTGGTGGCGGGCCGCTTGCGCCGGGCGAGCTGGCGGAAGCGCAGGTCCTCGTTGGAGAAGGGCGTGGGCTCCTCCTGCACGGAGCGCCGCTTGATGGCCTCCTTCACCGTGCGCCGGCGGTCGAGGCGGGCCCGCGGCCCGCGCTTGTCCCAGCCCTCCTGGATCAGGTCCTCGTCGGTGAGGGCGTCGGTGGTTTTGGGCTGGAGGTCCGGCAGGGCCAGCTCCTCCCAGATCCAGTCGACGATGTCGTCCACCTTGAGCTCCAGGACGAAGCGCAGCTCGCCGCCGCCGCTGCCGCCCTCCGTGCCGCCCTCGCCCTCGTCGGGCTTGGCCCGGCGCAGGACGTCGCCGGGCTGCCCGTCGCCCTGGCCCGCCTGGGGCTCGCCGCCGTCCTGGTCGTCGCGCAGACGGAACCGGTAGTGCTCCAGGAAACGCACCGGCACCTGGACGGTCCGGTCGGAGGGCCGGGACAGCACGTCGGAGCCGGAGATCAGGTTGGGCAGCTCCTCCTTGACGGTCTCCCGCACCTTCTCGTTGTGCCGCAGCCAGTCCCGGGAGCCGCGGGAGAACAGGTCGTACCAGCGGTTCTCCATGGCCATCCGGGAAGGGGCTCTGTATTCCGTGCGCTCGCTCATGACTCTCCTCATGGTTTCCGCCCGGGCCGGACCGGCGGGCCGGCCATCCCGGGGGTTAGACCACGCCGCGGGAAGGGTGATCTCGGCGCGCTCCCCTTTCTTCCCACCCTAGACCCTCGACGCGCGGGCGGTCTGCCCCCGGCCGACAAAAAAGCCGGCCCCCTGGGGACCGGCTCGCCGGCGCGCGGACGGGAATAGGAACGCCCAACGGCCCGTTCACTCCTGGGAGAGGAGCGTGGTGACGTAGTTGAGGGCCTCCCGGGCGGAATGGGGGTTGTAGCCGTACTCGGCCACCAGCCGGTCCTCCACCGCCGAGATCTTCTGCTGCGCCTCCTCGTCGGGCCGGGCGCTGGAGGTGACCAGCCGCAGCACGTCCCGGCGCTCCTCGAACAGGTACTGCTCGATGGCGTCGTGGAGCCGGGCGTGGCTGTCCAGGGTGAACCGCTCGCCGCGCTTGTAGGCCCCCATGGCCTTGCGCACCACCTCCTGGCGGAAGGACTGCTTGCCCGAGTCGGAGATGGAGATCTTCTCCTCCACCGAGCGCAGGAAGCGCTCGTCGGGCTCCCGGTCCTCGCCGGTGATGGGGTCGGTCACCTTGCGGTTGTCGAGCACCGCCTCCACCTCGTCGAGGTACTTGTCGAGCAGCTCCTGGGCCTCGTCCTCGAAGGAGACGAACAGGGCCTTGTGCACGTCCTCCTTGACCCAGCGGTTGTAGAAGTCCTTGCGCACCGTGACCAGGAAGTCCACCCAGTTCTTCTTCTGCTTGGAGTCCATGCGGGCGTCGGACTCGATGGTGTCCTTCAGGGCCAACAGCACGTCCATGGAGGTGAGGCTCTTCTTCTCCGAGCGGGAGATGGCCCCCGCCAGGGCGTTGACCACGAACCGCGGGCTGACGCCCTCGAGGCCCTCCTCCGGATGCTCGGCCTTGATGCGGTCCACCTCCGACTGCGAGGTGCCCTCCACGTCCTCGCCGGCGTACAGCCGCACCTTCTTGGAGAGGTCCAGATCCTCCCGCTCCGAGGGGTGCAGCCGGGTCAGGACCGCGAACACCGCCGCCACGTTCAGGGCGTGGGGGTCGAGGTGCACCTCCTGGAAGGTGGGGGTGGCGGAGATCAGCTTCTCGTAGATGCGCGCCTCGTCGTGGTAGCGCAGGGTGTAGGGCACCTGCACGATCACCATGCGGTCCAGGAGCGCCTCGTTCTCCTTCTCCTGAAGGAACTTGCGGAACTCCGCCAGGTTGGTGTGGGCGACGATGGTCTCGTCCAGGTAGATGAGCGGGAAGCGGGAGACCTTGACGTTCTTCTCCTGGGTCAGGGTGAGCAGGAGGTAGAGGAACTCCCGCTTCACCTTGAGGATCTCGATCATCTCCAGCATGCCGCGGGACGCGGCGTACACCGCCCCCGACCAGGACCAGGCTCGGGGATCCCCCTCGTCGCCGTACTCGGCCACCTTGGACAGGTCCACGGAGCCCACCAGGTCGGCGATGTCGGCGGTGGTGGGGTCGTGGGGGGCGTAGGTGCCCACGCCGGTGCGCCCGGCCTCGTTGATGAAGATGCGCTCCACCGGCATCTGCATGAAATCGCCGTCGAACTCCTCCTCCAGACGGGTGCGGCAATAGGGGCAGATGTCGCCGTTGATCTCCACCCCGTAGGTTTCGCGGAACTCGGCCCGTTTGGTCTGCGGCACCAGGTGCAGGGGCGACTCGTGCACCGGACAGCCCTGGATGGCGTAGAGGGCGCCCGCATCGGTGTGGCTGTACTCCTCCAGCCCGCGCTTGAGCAGGATCACCAGGGAGGACTTGCCGCCGGAGGGCGGCCCGAGCAGGAGCAGCAGGCGCCGCCCCACCTCGGAACCCTCGCTGGCGGCCTTGAAGTAGTTGGCCACCCGTTCCAGCGCCTCGTCGACGCCGAACAGGTCATTGGCGAACAGGTTGTAGCGGGTGACGTGGTCCCCCTCGTCCGAGGTCTCGGACCCGTACCACTGGATCATGTCCCACATGTACTGGTGGCTGGTGCGGGTCATCCCCACCGGGTCGGTGGGGAGCACGTCCTGGAGGAACTCCCCGAGGGTCCCCTCCCAGTGCCGAGCCTTATGTTCCTGGGTGAAGCTCACCAGGGAGTCCAGAAAGCGGTTCTGCTTGTCGGAATCCTGCTTGCCGCCGTTACCTGCCATGCGACCCTCCTTGGGCTCGACGCGGCCATTCCCTTGCTACCCGTTTAGAGTCTCTGTCCCGTGCCTCCGTTCACCACCCCGGGGGCGGAGCGGAAGGCCGGGGACGCGCCTCCCCGGTAGCGCGGTAGCGGGTCGGGACATGCCACCCGGGTCCGAATGCCTGGCATCCCCCTGTACCGTTTTTAAACCACTTTGGGGGCCCGTTAAAGGGCCTCGGCGGCCGGTGGCGGGGCAGAGCGCCTCAAGAATTCCCCAGAGATACGGGCCCTTATACGATTGTAGGCATTCACCTACGCGGGAGGGAGTAAGGAACCACCCCTACGCTCTTAGGGCCGAGAGGGAGCCACCCGGCGGGGGTCGTCCGGGGGATCCAAAAAAAGCCCGGCGGCTCGCTCCCGAGCCGCCGGGCCTCTGGCACGCCTCCCTGTCCGGCGCGGATGCACCTAGCGCAGGTACCCCGCCTTCTCCAGATGCAGGAGCACCTCCTGGGCCGCCTCCATGGGCGTGAGGTCGGAGGTGTCGATGGCCACCTCGGGGTCGATGGGCTCCTCATAGGGGTCGTCGATGCCGGTGAACTCCCGGATCTGCCCGGCCCGGGCCTTGGCGTACAGCCCCTTGCGGTCCCGGGCCTCGCAGACCTCCAGGGGCGTCTTGACGTGCACCTCGATGAAGCCGCCGTAGGCCTCGATGAGCTCCCGGTTCTCCTGCCGGACGTGGCGGTAGGGGGCGATGGGCGCGCAGATGGCAATGCCGCCGTTCTTGGTGATCTCGCTGGCAACGAAGCCGATGCGCCGCACGTTCAGGTTGCGGTGCTCGCGGGAGAAGCCGAGCTCGCTGGAGAGGTGCTGGCGCACGATGTCGCCGTCGAGCAGGGTCACCGGCCGGCCGCCGATCTCGCGAAAGCGGGCGAGCAGGACGTTGGCCACGGTGGACTTGCCGGAGCCGGACAGCCCGGTGAAAAAGATGGTCAGGCCTTGGCTGTGCTTGGGCGGGTGGGACCGCCGAAGCTCGGCCACCACGTTGGGGTAGGAGAACCATTCGGGGATCTCCAGGCCCTCGCGCAGGCGGCGCCGCACTTCGGTGCCGGACAGCTTCTTGACCGTGGCGCCCTCGGGGACCTCGTCCACGGGGAGGTATTCGGCGCGCTCCTCGACGTAGGCCATCTCCTTGAAGGGCACCATGCGGATGCCGAGCTCTTCCTCGTAGTCGGCCACCTTCTCCTGGGCGTCGTAGGGGCCGTAGAAATCGTCGCCGTCGCCGTTCTGGCCGGGGCCGGCGTGGTCGCGCCCGACGATGAAGTGGGTGCAGCCGTAGTTCTTGCGGATGAGGGCGTGCCACAGGGCCTCGCGCGGGCCGCCCATGCGCATTGCCAGCGGCAGCAGGGCCAGGGTCATCATCTTGTCGGGATAATGCTCGGCCAGCGCCTGGTAGCAGCGCACCCGGGTGTAGTGGTCGATGTCGCCGGGCTTGGTCATGCCCACCACGGGGTGGATGAGCAGCCCGGCTTCCTGCTCGCTGGCGGCGCGCAGGGTGAGCTCCTGGTGGGCCCGGTGCATGGGGTTGCGGGTCTGGAAGGCCACCACCCGCCGCCAGCCGCGCTTGGCGAACTCGGCGCGCAGCTCGGCGGGGGTCAGCCGCAGCTCGGTAAAGTCGTAGTGCAGCGGCAGCTGCAGACCCTCCACCCGGCCCGCGAGGTAGACGGGACCGGAGCGGTCGAGGAGGTAGGCCACACCGGGGTGGTGGCGGTCGGTGGTGCCGAACACGGCGAAGGCCTCGCGCTCCTTGTCGGGGCGGTAGGCCTCCTCGAGATGGAGCACGGCGAGCATGAAGCCCTCGGGGTCGCGCAGGGCCACCGGCTGCCCCGGCTCCAGTCCCGCCGCCGTGTCCTCGGCGACGTCCAGGGTGATGGGCATGGGCCACACGGTGCCGTCGCTCAGGCGGCACCGCTCCAGCACGCCGTGGTAGTCCTCCTCGCCGAGGAAGCCCGTCAGCGGCGAGAAGCCCCCGTTCAAGAGCAGCTCCAGGTCGCACAGCTGACGGTCGGTCAGGGTCAGCGAGGGATAGTCGAGGGAGGCCTCTTTCAGCTCCTCCGCCCGATTCTCGTCCACCCGCAAGTCACACAGCACCCCCCCATGGGGCTCGATCAAGTGATCCATAAAGTCCTCTGATAAACCAATGTCAGGCGGATTTCACCAGTATCCAGAAGGGATCCTTTCCCCGGGCTCCCCGCCTTACCCCATGCCCGTTACGGCCTTACTGTCCACCCCTGTCAAACGCTCGCGAAGGAACGCCTCCAGCTCCTCGCCGAGCTCGCCATGGCGCAGGCCCAGCTCCACCTGGGCCTTGAGGTAGCCGGCCTTCGAGCCGCAATCGAACCGAACCCCCTGGAAGGGGAAGGCATGCAGGGATTCCCCGTATTCGGTGATCAGCGCCTGGAGGGCGTCGGTGAGCTGGATCTCCCCCCCCGCCCCGCGCTCGGCGCGACCCAGGGGCTCGAAGACCGTGGGGCTCAGGATGTAGCGCCCGATGACGCCGAGGTTGCTGGGCGCCACCGCCGGATCCGGCTTCTCCACCAGGCCGCGCACCGGATAGCTCGCCCCCTCCTGGTTGTCCGTATCCACCACCCCGTAGGACTTCACCGCCTGCGGGGCCACGGGCTCCACCGCCACCTGGCTGCTGCCCCCGGTGGCCTCGTAGGCCTCCTTCATCTGGGCGATGGCGCCCGGCTCGGCGTCGATCAGGTCGTCGGGCAGGAGGACGGCGAAAGGCTCGTCGCCGATCACATGGCGGGCGCACCACACCGCGTGGCCCAGGCCCAGCGGCTGTTTCTGGCGCACGTAGGTGACATCCGCCATGTCGGACACCTCCCGGTACACCCGGGCGAGGTGCTCCTTTCCCTGCTCCAGGAGCAACGTCTCCAGGCCGTTCTGGTGGTCGAAATGGTCCTCGATGGAGCGCTTGCCCCGCCCGGTGACGAAGACCACCTGGTCGATCCCCGCCGCCACCGCCTCCTCCACGGCGTATTGGATGAGCGGCTTGTCCACCACCGGGAGCATTTCCTTGGCCATGGCCTTGGTGGCGGGCAGGAAGCGGGTCCCCATGCCCGCCACGGGAAAAACGGCCTTACGGATGGTCCGCATCGCGGGCCTCCTCGTTGGTATCCTTGCCTCTGGATCCGCCCCCGTCCGGACCCTCTACATTCTGCCTGAAACTTGCCCGGGCCCGGACAAACCTTCCAATGATGCCTGCCTCAAGGCCCCCGCACAAACGATGGTCCGGCCGGAACCCCTCCGGCGCGCCAGCGTCCCATCTATTGCGGCGGCACCTTTTATGGTCCACCTGTAGCCCATATCTCCGGCGAAAGCAACGCGGACCGGCGGAGGCCTTTTTATCACAACCTGCTAATATTTAGGGGTCGCCTTCTCGACCAAACCCTGGAGGGAACGCCATGCCGGAGACCGTTTTGGACGTGGACAGCCAGGACTTCCAGAGCCGGGTCGTGGAGCGCTCCCGCGAGGTCCCCGTGGTGGTGGACTTCTGGGCCGCGTGGTGCGGGCCGTGCCAGGCCCTGGGTCCCGCCCTCGAACGGGTCGCCGAGGAATACGGCGGACGCTTCCTGCTCGCCAAGGTGGACGTGGATCGGAACCAGGAGCTTGCCGGGCAGCATGGTGTCCGTGGCATTCCCGCCGTCAAGGCCTTCGTGGACGGCGAGGTGGTGGACGAGTTCACCGGCGCACTTCCCGAGCCCCAGATCCGCCGCTTCATCGACGGTCTGATCCCCTCGGAGACGGACAAGGCCGTGGCCCAGGCTCGCGCCCTTTTGGACCAAGGCGAGACCGGCCGCGCCGAGGAGGTGCTCACGGAGGTGCTCGAGGCGGAGCCGGACCATCCCCGGGCCCTCCTGACACAGGCTCGCCTGCGCCTGCTCCAGAACCGCACGGAGGAGGCCGAGGCCATCCTCGGACACCTCCCGGTCGCCTACGCCAGCGACCCCGAGGTCAAGGGGCTGCGCACCACCCTCGGCTTCGCCCGCATCGCTGGGGAGACCGGCTCCGAGGCGGAGGTCCGGGAAGCCCTGGAGCGGGATCCCGACGATCTAGACGCCCGTTACCGCTTGGCCGCCTACCGGGTGATGGCCGAGGACTACCGCTCCGCCTTCGAGCACCTGCTGGAGATCGTCCGTCGCGACCGGAAATACCGGGAGGACGCGGCGCGGCATCGAATGCTGGAGCTGTTCGACCTGCTCGGCAACCGCGACCCGCGGGTCAGCGAGTTCCGCAAGCGCCTCAGCCGCGAGCTCTTCTAGGGGCAGAAACCCTTACAATAATAATGGTCTCTATGCTAGGGTGTGTTCCATCCCTCTAGCCCCATCCAGCATGGAGACCGATTCCCATGCGGCACAACCACGCACCCGTTATCCTTTTGCTCGTCCTGACCGCCATCCTCCCCGCCACCGCACTCGCCGAGGACGGCGGCGGTCTGTCCGGAGAGACGGTGTACGAGACCCGTTGCCTGCTCTGCCATCCCGACTCCCCCGACGCGGAGGACGCCTCACGCTACAAGGCGCGCAAGGACGCCGTGCCCCTCTGGACCCTGTACCGGGAATCCGAGGGCTGGCAGGAATCCCAGATCGGCCTGGGATCGTGGAGCGATGAGCGCATGAAGGAGTTCATCCGCTACCCCAAGGGAATGAAGCCCGACACCACCATGGTGGGGGTCCCCTTGAACGACGCCGAGCTGAAGGAGGTGGTGGCCTACATCAAGGAGCTGGGGCGGCGCCACAACAGCGACTGAGGCCCTGCGGTTGCCGGCCTAGACGTAGAACCGCTCAAGGAGGGGGGCCAGCTCCGCCACCGAGAGCTGCCCCGGGGCGGTGGCCTCCTCGATATGGGCGTAGCAGGCCGTGCTACCAAAGGCCCCGTTCATGAGGCGCGACAGGCTGCCCGCAGGCCCCACGCCCATGGTGATCAGGGGGAAGCTCGGGCTGCGGCTCCGGGTCCAGCAGGCCAGGTCGGCCATCTCCCCCGCCTCCGCCACCCGCACCGCCGCCTTGAGCCGGTCCGCGCCCTTGGCCTGGGCCTCCAGGGCCAGGACCTCCAGCCATCCTACTCCCGGGAACCCTTCGAAATCGTGAAAGGAGGCGATCACCTCCATGCCCCCCGGACGGTTGGCCACGGCCCACTCCAGAAGCCGGGAGGATTCGCGCAGCTCCACGTCCACGGCCGCCGGCACCACGCTCCCCCAGAGCTCCTCCAAGAGCGCGCGCCGCTCCCCCGCCTCCCAGCGGCGCATCCCCCCTTCCCCCGGGGCGCGCGGGGTCACCAGCAGGGGGCGACCCCATGCGGCGACCTCCCGGCACAGGTCCACCGCCGCCGAGGCTCCACCCTTCACCGCATCCAGGCGGACCTCCACCATGTCTGCGGGGGCCACCCGCTCGGCGCCGTCGCCGGGCAGCGCGCCCGCGTTCGGATAGGCAAGGGAGGCGATCAGACTGGGCCGGGACATGTTCCCTCCGGATCATGGAAACCGAACAGCAAAAGGCCGCGCCCGGGGCGCGGCCTTGAGGCCATAGTGTATCGCGGGGCGCTCAGTCCCCTACCGTCACCTTCTCCTGAAGGCTTTCGAGGGTCTTGGCCCCGATCCCGTCCACCTCCTCCAGCTCGGCGACGGAGTCGAAACCGTCATGGTCCTCGCGGTAGGCCACGATGCGCTCGGCCAGCACCTGGCCAACGCCGTTCAGGGCGGTGAGCTCCTCGGCATTGGCCTCGTTGATGTCCAGCGGCTCGCCGGCGTGACCGGACAGGGGCAAGCAAACGGCGAGGCCGAGGACAAGTGCCATCAGATGCTGGCGCAGGATATACCCCTTTTGTGGTTGCCAGTGGCAACCTTTTGCCAGACATCTGATCTTGCTGTCAATAAATTTTCTACTCTACGTTTGGCCACCCTCCAGGATCACGGTCGCCAGGGCGTAGTCCCCCTCATCGGACAGGCTCAGGTGGGAGCGCTGCACCCCGAGGCGCCGGCCATGGTCCGCCGCCCCACCGTGCAGGTGCAGCTCCGGCCGGCAGCCCGGCGGCCGCACCACCTCCAGGTCCCGGAACCGGACCCCCTGGTGGATCCCCGTCCCCAGCGCCTTAGCCGCCGCCTCCTTGGCGGCGAACCGGGAGGCAACATAGAGGCCCAGGTCCTTGTGCTCCTGGGCGGCCTGGCGCTCTCCCGCCGTGAACAACCGGTGGAGCATGCGGTCCCCGTTGCGCTCCAGGGCCCGGCGGACACGCCGGACGTCCACCAGGTCGTTGCCCATGCCCAGGATCACCGTGGCGACCCCTGCTCAGGTCCCGTGGGAGGCGGCCGCTTCCCGCATCAGGCGCTTCATCTCCCGGACGGCCGGCCCCAGCCCGTCGAAGACGGCCCGCGCGACGATGGCGTGCCCGATGTTCAGCTCCCGCACCCCGGAAAGGGCGGCGATGGGCTCCACGTTGACGTAGTCCAAGCCGTGCCCGGCGTGCACGCGGAGGCCCAGCCCGTGGGCCCGGGCCACGGCGCCTTCGATGCGCTCCAGCTCGCGCTCGCGCTCCTCCCGCGTCGCCGCGTTGGCGTAGGCGCCGGTGTGCAGCTCCACCACCGGCGCACCCGCCTTGGCGGCCGCCTCCAGCTGGACGGGATCCGGGTCGACGAAAAGCGACACTCGCACCCCCGCCCGCGCCAGCCGCTCGCAGGCCCATTGGGCGGCGCTTACCTGGGAGGCCACATCCAGCCCGCCCTCGGTGGTGAGCTCCGCCCGCCGCTCCGGAACCAGGCAGCAATCGTCCGGGCGCACGTCCTCGGCGATGGCCACCATTTCCTCGGTCATGGCCATCTCGAGATTGAGCTTGGTCTGCACCATCTCCGCCAGGTACCGGATGTCCCGCTCCTGGATATGCCGGCGGTCCTCGCGCAAATGCGCCGTGATGCCGTCCGCCCCGGCCCGCTCCGCCTCCAGGGCCGCATGGAGCGGCTCCGGGTAGGGGGTCAGCCGGGCCTGGCGGAGGGTGGCGACGTGGTCGATATTGACACCGAGCTCGATCATCGCGGCGGTTCCGTGTGCGCTCTGGTCGTGCATGGGGGGCGGGGGACAGTCATCCGGAAGGGTAACACATGCGCCCGCTCAGGATCGGCCGCCCCTGCGGCGGACGCTCTGGAGGAGGGCCCGGCTCTCCAGGGGCCGGGGCCCCAGGTGGGGGCCGAGGACCGCCCGCATCAGGTCCCGGGCCCGGCGGCGGTCCTCCGGGCCGGGATCCCCCTCGGCCCCGGCGAGGAAACGCACCGCCCGGCCGGGAAAGGCCGCCTCGGCGGGGCTGCAGGCCCCGCACAGGAGGCCGCGTTCCGCCTCCAAGGCGTAGTACTCCTCGGGTTCCACCGACGCCCCGCACCCCGAGCAGCGCCCCCAGTCGGGGGCCACCCCCAGGTCCTCCACCAAGCAGCGCTCAAGGCGGCGGAGCGGGAAATCCCGCTCCCCGCCGGCCAGGGCGGCCAGGGCTTGCTCGTACACCTCGAACACCCGCGGATAGGGGTCGAAGCGGGGGCACAGGCGGACCAGAAGCTCGTTCAGGTACAGGCCAAGGTACAACGCCTCGCCCTGCAGGGCGGCGGCCGACCCGGCCGGCTCCGCCCCCGCCAGGTTGCGGAGCTCGCCACGCCCCGTCCAGGCCACCTCCAGGGGGCGGAAGGGCTCCAGGACCGGCCCTCCTTTGCGCGGTTTGCGCCCACCCCGGGCCACCACACCCACCCGGCCGTCGCGCTCGGAGAACAGCTCCACCAGCAGGCTGGTCTCGCGGTAGGGGCGGCGATGGAGGACGTAAGCCTTCTGCGGCGCGGAGGCGGTCACGGCACGCGCCCCCGCCTCAGCCCTCGTACCCCAGATCGCGCAGGGCCCGGTCGTCCCCGGTCCAGCCCTCGCGGACGCGGACGAACAGCTCCAGGTGGACGCGGGACTCCAAGAGATGCTCGATGGCCAGCCGCGCCTGGGTGCCGATGGCCTTGATGCGCCGCCCCTGGCGGCCTAGGACGATGGCCTTCTGCCCCTCCCGCTCCACCAGGATGTTGGCGTGGATGCGGACCAGGCCCTCTTCCTCCTCGAAGTGCTCCACCTGGACCTCGGTGGCGTAGGGCACCTCCTCGCCGAGCTGATGGAACACCTGCTCTCGGATGAGCTCGGCGCACAGGAAGCGCAGGCTGCGGTCCGTGATCTGGTCCTCCGGGAACAGGGGCGGGCCCTCCGGAAGGCGGGCCACCACCTCATCCAGGAGGGGGTCCAGGTTGTCCCTCCTCTCCGCGGACAGGGGGACCAGGGCAGCGAAGGGAAAACGTCCCTGCAGATCCTCCAGATAGGGCAGCAGCTTCTCGCGGGGAGCCACCCGGTCCACCTTGTTGACCACGGCGATCACCGGAGTGCCCACCTCCCGCAGGCGCTCCAGGATGGCCGCGTCCCCCTCGGTCCACTTCAAGGCCTCCACCACGAAGACCACCGCGTCCACCCCCTCCAGGGCGCTCAGGGCGGCCTGGACCATATACTGGTTGATCTTCTTCTTGGACTGATGGATGCCGGGGGTATCCACGAAGACCATCTGGTGGTCTGCGGTGGTGTGCACCCCCAGGAGGCGGTGGCGGGTGGTCTGGGGGCGCCGGGAGACGATGGACACCTTTTCCCCCAGGATGGCGTTCATCAGGGTGGACTTGCCCACGTTGGGCCGGCCCACCAGGGCCACCATGCCGCTGCGGAACGCCGTCGGCTCAGGCATCTTCCACGCCCAAGCACTCCAGCATGCGCTGCGCCGCCTCTTGCTCGGCGCGCCGCTTGCTGCTGCCCTCGCCCCGCACGGGCTCGAAGCCCACCACCGTGCATTCGATGTAGAACAGACGCTGGTGGTCGGCCCCCACCGCCTCCACCAGCTGGTACTCGGGAAGGGGCTGGCCCTGGCTCTGCAGGTGCTCCTGCAGCCGCGTCTTGGGGTCCTTGTTCACGGAACGGGGATCCAGATCCGCCATCCGCCCCTCCCACAGGCGGTGGATCACCTTCTGCATGGCCTCCACCCCCCCGTCCAGCAGCACCGCGCCCAACAGGGCCTCCACGCTGTCCGCCAGGATGGATTCCCGCCGGTGCCCGCCGGCCTTGCGCTCCCCGGGGCCGAGGTAGACCAGCTTGCCCAGCTCCAGATCCTCGCCGATCTCGGCCAATGCCTCGGTACACACCAGCCGGGCCCGCAGGCGCGAAAGCACCCCCTCCCGCTCCTGAGGGAATCGCTCGTACAGCCAGCTCGCCACGGTGAAGTTCAGGGCGGCGTCCCCCAGGAACTCCTGTCGCTCGTTGTTCCGCGGGCCCGCCGAACGATGGGTCAGGGCCCGACGGAGCAGGTCCGGATCCTGGAAGGAGTAGCCGATCCGCTCCTGTAAGCACGCCTCATCCACCCTCATCTGCCTCCGGGCTAAAGGTGAACACCACTTGAATCGTCGAGGACAGCGGGACCGCTACCTGATACTCCGCGAACACCCGGTATTGTCCCGTCGGCTTCTTCTCCACCTGGATCTCCGAGCGGTCGAGGCGGTCCACGTCCTCGAAATCGAGCTTCTTGGCCACCTCCCGCTGCAGCTCGCCGCGGGAGTCGTAGAGCGAGCCCTTCTGGACCTGCTCCTGGAAGACCTGACTGATGGTCCAGTACTCGTAGTACAACGGAAAGACCCGTGCACCGAGCCACGCCACCACGCCGACCAGGGCCACCCAGAACAGCACGCTCCACACACCAAAGCCGGTCTGCCCACGCCAGCTCGTCATCGTTCCCCCCTTTGCCTTGCTTGCAGTGCAGCACCGCCGCGCACTACTCGACCCAATCCCCCAGACGGCCCCAGCGCGGAGCATTCTCTTGCCCGTCCCAGGACCACCAGATCATGAAGGCCTTTCCGAGGATGTTCCGCTCCGGGACCGTGCCCCAAAAGCGGCTGTCATTGCTGTTGTCCCGGTTGTCACCCATCACGAAATACTGGCCTTCCGGAACGCGGATGGGCTCGTTAATGCTGCGTCCCTGGCGGTTCTCGGTATAGAGCACATGGTACCGGTGCTCGTCGGTGCGCTCCTCGAAGCGATTCGCGTGCACCGTTCCCTCACGCGGCTCCCGATAGGAGAAGCGGCCGTCGGCCGTACGGGGCACCGGCTCGCCATTGACCACCAGGGTGTCATCCCGGAACTCCAGCCGGTCCCCGGGCACGGCAACAATGCGCTTGATGTAGTCCACGCCCCGATCCTCCGGGAACTGGAAGACGATCACATCCCCGCGCTCGGGAGCGCTACCCTCGGTGAGCTTGTAGCCCGCCAGGGGCAGTCGCAGACCGTACTCGAACTTGTTCACCAGGATGAAGTCGCCGATCCGCAAGGTGGGCAGCATGGATCCCGAGGGGATCTTGAAGGGCTCCACCACGAAGGAGCGGATCAACAGCACCACCAGGATCACGGGGAACAGGGAACGGGCGTACTCCACCACCACCGGGTGCCCTTCCCCACCCCGCCCACGCAGGCGCTGGAAGAGCCACCCGCCCAGCCACACCGCCCCCGTGGCCAGAAGCAGGACCACAAGCAGGAGAGTGAAATTCATTCTTCATCCACCGACAGGGCCGCCAGGAATGCCTCCTGCGGAATGGTTACCGAGCCCACCTGCTTCATGCGCTTCTTCCCTTCCTTCTGCTTTTCCATGAGCTTGCGCTTGCGGGTCACGTCGCCGCCGTAGCACTTGGCCGTCACATTCTTACGCAGGGCCTTCACCGTCTCTCGCGCGATCACCCGGGAGCCCAGGGAGGCCTGGATGGCGATGTCGAACATCTGCCGCGGGATCATCTCCTTGAGCTTCTTGGCCAGCTCCCGGCCGCGGTAGTAGGCCTGGTCGCGGTGGACGATCAGGGACAACGCGTCCACCCGGTCCTCGTTCACCAGGATGTCCAGGCGCACCAGGTCCGAGGCCTGGTAGCCGCTGAGCTCGTAGTCGATGGAGGCGTAGCCCGAGGTCATGGACTTGAGCCGCTCGAAGAAGTCCGTGACCACCTCGTTCATGGGCAGCTCGTAGGTCACCATCACCTGCCCGGCATTGGTGTAGTGCAGGTTCTTCTGCCGGCCCCGCTTTTCCTCCGCCAGCCGGATCACCTCGCCCACCTGGCTCTGCGGCACCAGGATGTTGGCAAGCATGAAGGGCTCCTCGATGGACTCGATCTCGCCCGCCTCGGGCAGCTCCGCCGGGTTTTCCACCCGCACGGTCTCGCCGGCGTGGGTGTGGACCAGGTACACCACCGTCGGCGCGGTGGTGATCAGATCGAGGTCGTACTCCCGCTCCAGGCGCTCCTGGATGATCTCCATGTGGAGCTTTCCGAGAAAGCCACAGCGGAAGCCGAAGCCCAGGGCGTGGGAGGTCTCCGGCTCGTACTGCAGGCTGGAATCGTTGAGCCGGAGCTTGGCCAGGGCGTCGCGCAGCTCCTCGTACTGGTCGGACTCGGTGGGATAGAGGCCGGCGAAGACCTGCGGCTTGACCTCCTGGAATCCAGGCAGGGGCTCCGGGGCGGGACGCTCGGCGTCGGTGATGGTGTCGCCCACCTTGGCGCCGTCCACGTCCTTGATCCCGGCGATGACGAAGCCCACTCCGCCGGCCTCCAGGCTGTCCAGCTCCACCGGCTTGGGGGTCATCACCCCCACCGTGCTCACCGTAAAGGTCCGCCCGGTGGCCATCATCTGGATGCGCTGGCCCTTGCGGATGGAGCCGTCCATGACCCGCACCAGGGCCACGGCCCCCTGGTATTTGTCGTACCAGGAGTCCACCACCAGGGCCTTGGCGGCCCCCCCGGGATCCCCTTGCGGCGGTGGCACGTCCCGCACCAGGCGCTCCAGGATCTCGCGGATGCCGATGCCCTCCTTGGCGCTGGCTTCCACGGCGTCCTCCGCCTCGATGCCGATCACCTCCTCGATCTCCCCCTTCACCCGTTCCGGCTCCGCGCTGGGCAGGTCGATCTTGTTGAGGACGGGAATCACCTCGAGGTCATACTCCACCGCCTGGTAGGTGTTGGCCACGCTCTGGGCCTCCACCCCCTGGGAGGCATCCACCACCAGCAAGGCGCCCTCGCAGGCCACCAGCGAACGCGACACCTCGTAAGAGAAGTCCACGTGTCCCGGGGTATCGATGAGGTTGAGGGTGTAGGTCTCCCCGTCATCGGCGGTGTAGAGCAGCCGCACGCTCTGCGCCTTGATCGTGATGCCGCGCTCCCGCTCCAGGTCCATCCCGTCCAGGACCTGGTCGGCCATCTCCCGGTCGGCGAGTCCCCCGCACTCCTGGATGAAGCGGTCAGCCAACGTGGACTTGCCGTGATCGATGTGGGCAATGATGGAGAAGTTGCGAATGTTGTCGAGCTTCAACGGTCCTCCGCCTGGTTCCTGTGCGGGCCAGCGGCCTGAACAAACGTAGGGGATGGGCGCCACTCCATCGGCACCCATCCCCAGTTGGCCTTCCCGGTATGGCGGCTCAGGGGATCCGGATCGGCAGGAACAGCGCCCCCTGCCCGCGCCGCACCAGCATGGGCACCACCCGCCCGGAGGGCAGATCGGCAGCGAGCCGTGCCATGCTCGCCGGATCCTCTACCGTGCGGTTGCCCAGCTTCAGGATGATGTCCCCCCGGCGCACCCCGGCCGATCGGGCCGGCTCCCCGGTCACGCGGGCTACCTGCACACCCTGCCCTTCCGGGAGGCCCAGATCGCCCCGGTCCTCTTCGGCCACCGGACGCACTCGCATGCCGAGCACCTCCTCCGGATGCTCCTCCTCGGCAGCCCGCCGGGCCCGGTCCTGCGAGCCCACGGCCACCTCGATCTCCTGGCGCTCCCCGTCGCGCACCACCGTAAGGGAGGCATCAGAGCCGGGCCGAAGGCGCCCAATCTTGGGCGGCAGCCCCCCGGAGGTCCGGACCTCCTCGCCGTTCACCTCGACGATCACGTCCCCCGACCGCAGGCCGCTCTCTGCCGCGGGGCTGTCCTCCACCACGCGGGCCACCAGGGCTCCCACCGGTTTGTCCATGCCGAAGGACTCGGCCAGATCCGGCGAGACATCCTGTATATAGACGCCCAGCCAGCCGCGCTGAACCTTACCATGCTCCTGGATCTGCTCCACCGCGTCCATGGCCACGTCGATGGGAATGGCGAAGGACAGGCCCATGAAGCCGCCGGACTGCGAAAAGATCTGGGCGTTGATCCCTACCACCTCACCGTCCAGGTTGAAAAGCGGCCCACCGGAGTTACCCGGATTCACGGCCACGTCGGTCTGGATGAAGTTGACGTAGTTGTCGGTGGGCAGGCTGCGCCCCTTGGCGCTGACGATCCCGGCTGTGACGCTGTTCTCGAACCCGAAGGGCGAGCCGATGGCCACCACCCACTCGCCCACGCTCAGCGCCTCGGGATCCCCCGCCTCCACGGTGGGCAGATCCTCGGCGTCCACCTTGAGGAGGGCCACGTCAAGGGTCTCGTCCTTTCCCACCACCTCGGCCTGATGCTGCTGGCGGTTGGTGAGCTGGACGACGATCTCGGTGGCGTTCTTGATCACGTGCGCATTGGTAACGATGTAGCCGTCTTGGGAGATGATGAAGCCGGAGCCCAGGGATTGGGTCTCGTGCTCCCGCCGGGGCAGGTCCCCGAAGAAGCGCTCGAAAAATTCCTCGAAGGGGGTGCCCTCGAACTGCGGCGGAAGGTCGGGCCGCCCCCCGCCCTGCACCTTCTGGGTGGTGCTGATGTTCACCACCGCCTTCCCCTGGTCTTCCACAATGGACGTAAAGTCCGGGAGCCCGTCCTGCTGGGCCGGTGCGGTGGCCGGGACCGCCAGCAGGAGATAAAGAAGGAAAAAGCCCCCTGCGGCCATCCCTCTTGAGCTCTGGCGTTGCATCAAAGGCATTCTCCCCTGGTTCAGAGGCGGTTTGGACAAGGACTCAGGCATCGGCGCCCGGTTACGACAGGGGACGGCAGGTGGATGGCTGCTGGCCTCCGAGGGCGCGCCGGAGGATGCGGGGGCGTCGGGAGGGGTCGTTGGCCAGCCGCCGGCCGGAGCCGCGCTGCCACAGGAACCCGCCCCCCAGTCCGGCCAGACCCGCCACGAGGGTCAGAACCTCCGGAGCCCCCCCGGAGATGAACCGACCGAGCAGGCCTTCGGCCAGACCCGCGCCACCAAACATGCCCAGTAGGGGCACGAGATAGAGCGCCACCGAGGCGCGCAGAAAGCCACCCTCGGGCAGACCAACGACGACGCGCTCCCCCGGCCGCACGGCTAGGTCTGGGGCGACCCGCAGCCGGGTCGCGACCCCCGGACGCGTACCCAGGATGGTGCGTCCGCCACCGCAGCCCCCGGCCGAGTGGCAGCTCCCGCATCCCCCGCCCCCGGTGGCGGCCTCCACCTCCACCTCCTCGCCGTTCACGGCGACCACGGTGGCCTCGGCCTCGATCACCGTTCAGGACTCCTCATCGGCCGGCTTGGTGAGGCTAGTGGCGATCTTCCGGAGGGCAGGGCCCGGAAGCTCGCCCAAGAGCGTCACGCGGTAGCGCTCATTGTTCACGGAGCACGCATGCAGGGCCCCGCGCTGGAGGATTTCCCCAACCTTGCTGCCCTGCCGAGACTCGCCCTCCACCTGCTCCAGGAACAGGGACAGGGTCGCCAGGCCATCGGTGTAGAAGAAATGGGTTCCCCCTTCCTTCCCGGGGACCTCGAAGCGCGCGTCCAAGCGGAACCCAGGAGGGAGCTCCATGCCTTCCAGGATGGGAGGGTGCTCCTCCTGGCCGAGCTCCCGGCGCTCCAGCTTGCGGGCGTCTTCGGGCACATTCAGCTGTAGGTCCCCATCATCCAGGACACCGTCGGGAGAAACGGCGGCGAAGGTGAAAGTCTCCATGACCTTGCCGTCCTTGGACATCACCTCCGTCTGCAACGGCAGATCCGTGGCCTCGTCGCGCCAGACCCGGTAGGTGAAGCGCTGGCCGTCTTCCGCCCGGAACTCCACGGCCCGGGCCTCCCGGCCGGCCACGCGCCCGCTGGGACCCGCCTTCAGCCGGTAGTGATCACGGACCCGCTGGAGATCCTTCTCCGCCAGATTGAAGATGGCCGTGCCACTCCGCCGAGGCCCGGAGATTACCTGGCCGACCTCGGGGTGGTAGCGCTTGATCCCGTCCGCCTCGCGCACCAGCTCCCGCGCGGGACCGGTCAGCATCACCAGCCGCTCCCGGAACCCGCCGTCGGACTCCCCCCGGTGGTACAACCGCATGGACTCCACCCCCACGGAGGTCCCGTGGACCAGGATGCCCTCGTAGGTCATGCCACGGGCCGCCTGGATCATGCGCTCCACCTGGGCTTCCAGGTCTTCCCGGGCCTCGGCGCTGGAAACGGCGACAGCCGCCAGCAAGACAGCAAAATGGGGAAGGAGGGATAACCGCACCATCAGCGCTCGTTGACCTCGAGACTCGTCCGCTGGAACCGGGCCTCGGGACCGCTCGGGACCAGACTGGAGTGCTCGGGCAGGTACCGCTGGATGGTCGCCATGCTCTTGTCGGTGTCGGAGGCTTCGGAGGCGGTCTGCAGCTCGGAGGGCTCGGCGGGCTCGGCGGGCTCGGAAGATTTTTCACCGGATTCGGCCAGGGTGGAGGGCGGTTCGGAACCGGGAGTGGGCCCTGTGGCGGTCTGGGACCATAGCATTGCCCCAGCCACCGCCACCCCGGCCACGCTGGCGGCAGTGGCCAACCAGCCCCATTGGGCGGGGAAGGCCCCGCGGCCGGATCCGGGGCGGCCCGCTGTGCTCCCCTCCTCCCGTCCGTTGACGGGGGCCTCCTCGGCGATGGCAGCGGCCACGCGCTCACAGAACCCCTCGGGGACGATGATCTCGCCTTCGCCGCGCATCAAGGTCCGGGTGGTGTGGAACCGCTCAAACAGGCGGCAGCAGTCCCGACATTGATTCAAATGCTCGATCACCGCGTCGCACTCGTTCTCGCTCAGCTCACCGTCCACCATTGCGGAAACGGCTTCAAAGTCACAGGACCCCATCGGCTATTGCTCCTCCTTTTCCCGAGACAGAGCTTCAAGGGCGTTATTGACGGCCTCCCGGGCCCGGAAGATCCGGGAGCGGACGGTCCCGATAGGACAGTCCATGACCTTGGCGATCTCCTCGTAGGTCAAGCCGTCAATCTCGCGTAGCGTCAACGCCGTGCGCAGGTCGGATGGGAGCTCCTCAATCACCTGCAGGACCTTTTCGCTCATCTCCTTGGACAGCGCGACATCCTCGGGAGTGCCCACCTCGCGCATCACCTCGGCCCCACTCATCTGCTCCGCGTCGCTGGCGTCGATATCCGCGTCCGGGGGCCTGCGCCCCTTGGCCACGAGGTAATTCTTGGCGGTGTTCACCGCGATCCGGTAGAGCCAAGTGTAGAAGGCGCTATCGCCCCGAAACCGGTCCAGGGAGCGATAGGCCTTGATGAAGCTCTCCTGTACCACATCCTCCACCGCCGCAGGATCGGAGATGAACCGGCTCACTAGACCATATACTTTATGCTGGTATTTGCGCACCAGCAGATCGAACGCCTTCTGCTCGCCGTTTTTTACCCGCTCAACCAGCTGCTGATCGGTTTGACGATCGCCCATTTTCGCTTCGCGCTTCCCGGACTGGGGGACGGAAGCCGGCGGAATGCTTGGTAAGACACCGGCCGCGTCGGGGAGTTTCCATGCCCATCGGCGGACTCCCGCCGAAATTGGTCATATTAGCAGACCTGCGCTCCCCTCCCCAGCGGGGCTAACCGCCACGCGCTTGGCCTGCATGGACCCTTAGCGTACCTTGATGGCCATGGCAGAGCACCCAAGCAGCATTCCGAGCGATATCCTGATTATCGGCGGGGGCATCGCCGGGCTCTCGGCGGCCCTGGCCCTGGCGGACGACCACCAGGTCACGGTCCTCACGAAGGGCTCGGCCGGAGAATCCGCCACCCTGTACGCCCAGGGCGGCATCGCCGCAGTCCTCGACCCCCAAGACTCCTTCGACCACCACATCGCCGATACCCTGGAGGCCGGGGCCGGACTGTGCCACCCGGAAACGGTGGAGTACGTGGTCCGCCACGGTCCGGAGGCCATCCAGCGCCTCATCCACATGGGCGTCCCTTTCACCCGGGAGCCGGGCGAGGAAGGGCCCCTGGCCGGCTTCCACTTGACCCGCGAGGGGGGGCACAGCCACCGGCGCATCATCCACGCCGCCGATGCCACCGGCCGGGCCGTGGAGACCACCCTGCTGGAGGAGGCGCAGGCCCATCCCAACATACGCCTTCTGGACCAGCACGTGGCGATCCAGCTCATCACCGCCGCCAAGCTGGGCCGGGAATCCCCGGAAAGGGACCGCTGCTGGGGGGCCTACGCCCTTCACGTGCCCAGCGGCCGGGTGCGGACCTTCGGGGCCCGGGCCACGCTGCTCGCCACCGGCGGGGCCGGCAAGGTGTACCTCTACACCACCAACCCCGACGTGGCCACCGGCGACGGCATCGCCATGGCCTACCGGGCCGGGTGCCGGGTGGCCAACATGGAGTTCATCCAGTTCCATCCCACTTGCCTCTACCACCCCGAGGCCAAGACGTTTCTGATCTCGGAGGCGGTCCGGGGGGAAGGCGGCATCCTGCGCCTGGCCGACGGCGACCGCTTCATGACCCGGCACGACGAGCGCGCCGAGCTGGCGCCGCGGGACATCGTCGCCCGCGCCATCGACTACGAGATGAAGCGCACAGGGGCCGACTGCGTCTACCTGGACATCACCCACCAGCCCCGGGATTTCCTTGAGCGCCACTTCCCCACCATCCGGGCCAAGCTCCTGGAGTACGGCATCGACATGGCCTCCGAGCCCATCCCGGTGGTGCCCGCCGCCCACTACACCTGCGGGGGAATCGTCACCGACCTGGAGGGCCATACGGACGTGGAGGGGCTGTTCGCCGCCGGCGAGACCGCCCACACCGGCCTCCACGGCGCCAACCGGCTGGCCAGCAACTCCCTCCTGGAGGGGCTGGTGCTGGCGGACTCCGCCCAGGTGGCCATCCGCGAGCTGTTGGCGAAGGATACGGCACGCATCCCGGAGATCCCCAGCTGGGACACCAGCCGGGTTACCGAGTCCAACGAGCAGGTGGTGGTTGCCCACGACTGGGCGGAGCTGCGCCAGTTCATGTGGGACTACATGGGGATCGTGCGCACGGACAAGCGCCTGGAGCGCGCCAAGCGCCGCCTGGACATGCTCCTGGGCGAGGTGGAGGAATACTACGCCCGCTTCACGGTCACCCAGGACCTCATCGAGCTCCGCCATCTGGCCCTGGTGGCGGACCTGATCATCCGCTCCGCCCGCTCCCGCCGCGAGAGCCGGGGGCTGCATTACAACCAGGATTACCCCGCCCCTGACACCAGCCGCCCGCCCTGGGACACGGTGGTGTACCGGACCGCCGACGGCCACGACCGCACCGAGGACGTGCCTCTACCCGGGGACCCGGGCTCGGCCCCCTCGTCCCCGCGCCGGGACGCCGGGGAGGGCTGAGCCCGGCCACGCTCAGGTTTCCCGCCGGAACAGGGCCCGCTTAATCTCCGCGATGGCGGTCGAGGGGCTCAACCCCTTGGGGCAGACCTCGGTGCAGTTCATGATGGTTCGGCAGCGGTACAGCTTGAACACGTCGTCCAGCTCGCTCAGCCGCTCCTCCGCCGCCGTATCCCGGCTGTCCGCGATGAACCGCTGGGCCTGCAGCAGGGCCGCCGGCCCCAGGAAGCGCTCCGGGTTCCACCAGAAGGACGGACAGGCCGTGGTGCAGCAGGCGCACAGGATACACTCGTAGAGGCCATCCAGCTCGGCACGCTCCGCGGGGCTCTGGAGGCGTTCGTGCTCCGGCTTCGGCTCCTCGTTCTGGAGGTAGGGCTGAACCGCCCGGTACTGGGCATAGAACTGGGCCAGGTCCACCACCAGGTCGCGGATCACGGGCTGTCCTGGCAGGGGACGGAGGGTGACCGGCTCCTTCAGATCCGCCAACGGGGTGATGCATGCCAGGCCGTTGCGGCCGTTGATGTTCACGGCGTCTGAGCCGCATACCCCTTCCCGGCAGGAGCGCCGGAAGGTCAGCGTGGGGTCTTTTTGCTCCTTGAGGGCCTCCAGGGCATCCAGGAGCATGGGCCCGGGGGGGTCAATCTGGTACTCCTGCATGCGCGGCTCTTGGTCGCGCTCCGGGTCATAGCGGTAGATGCTGAAACGCATGAGCTCCCCCGTGTGGGGTGATGGCAACCTCGGAAAGATCCCACAAGCGCGTGGCAGACGGCCCGTACGTGACGGCAACCTTGTATAGACCGCTTGGTGCTCCGGGAATTCCCCGCCGAGGGCATTTTCCAGCTCCCAGCCACCTGCTGCCTGTCAGTACACCCGCTCCTTGGGCGGGAAGGAGTCCACGGTGAGCGGCTGCAGTCGCACCGGCTTGTAGGCCAGGCGCCGCCCATCCAGGTAGAACAGGGAGTGCTTCAGCCATTGGCTGTCATCCCGCTCCGGGTAGTCGGCGCGCAGGTGGGCACCCCGGCTCTCCGTCCGGGCGCGGGCGGAATAGGCGGTGGCCAGGCCCGCCTGGTACATGTTCTGCAGCTCCAGGGCCTCCACCCGGGCGGTATTGAATACCGAGCCGCGATCGCCCATGTCCATGGCCTCGATACGCTCCCCGAGCTCCTCCAGGCGCTCCAGGCCGGCCTCCATGTCCCGGGGGTCCCGGAACACGCCGAAATGCTGCTCCAGCAGGGCCTGCAGCTGCCGCCGCAGGGTGCCCGGTGATTCGCCCCCCGAGGACGATTCGTCGAACCGTGCCAAACGGGCCCGCGCCGGCTCGGCGGCATCCGCGGGCAGGGGCCGGTGATAGCGGTTGCGAGCCAGGTACTCCTGGATGCGGTTACCGGCCGCCCGCCCGAACACCACGATGTCCAGCAGGGAGTTGCCGCCCAGGCGGTTGGCCCCGTGCACGGAGACGCAGGCGCACTCGCCGATGGCGTACAGCCCGGGCACTGCCTCGTCGTGATCGGCCCCGTCGGGCCCGATCACCACCTCGCCGAAGCGGTTGGTGGGGATGCCGCCCATGGTGAAATGGCTGGTTGGGTACACGGGGATGGGCTCGTGGACCGGGTCCACCTTGGCGAAGCGCTTGGCGCTCTCCCGGATGCCCGGCAGGCGCTGGCTGATGAGCTCCTCGCCCAGGTGGTCGAGCTTCAGCAGGACGTGGTCGCCCTCCGGGCCGCAGCCGCGGCCCTCGCGCACCTCGGTCACCATGGCCCGGCTCACCACGTCGCGGCTGGCCAGGTCTTTGGCGTGGGGGGCGTAACGCTCCATGAAGCGCTCCCCCGCGCTGTTGATGAGGTACCCCCCCTCGCCGCGGACCCCCTCGGTGATCAGCACGCCCGCGCCGGCGATGCCGGTGGGGTGGAACTGGAAGAACTCCATGTCCTCCACCGGAAGCCCGGCCCGCAGCACCAGCCCCAGGCCGTCGCCGGTGTTGATCTCGGCGTTGGTGCTGGTGCGAAAGATCCGCCCCGCCCCGCCGGTGGCCACCAGGGTGGCCTTGGCCTGGATCACCACCAGCTCGCTGCTGGCGATCTCCATAGCCACCGCGCCGAGCACACAGCCCTCCTCGTCGCGGATCAGGTCCAGGGCCAGGTATTCGTCGAAGAAGTAGGTTCCGGCCAGGATGTTCTGCTGGTACAGGGAGTGCAGAATGGCGTGGCCGGTGCGGTCGGCGGCGGCGCAGGTACGAGCGGCCTGGTCCCCGCCGAACTCCCGGCTCTGGCCGCCGAAGGGGCGCTGGTAGATGTAGCCCCGCTCGTTGCGGGAGAAGGGCACGCCCTCGTGCTCCAGCTCCACCACCAGGCGGCGGGCGGCGCGGCACATGTACTCCACGGCGTCCTGGTCGGCCAGGTAGTCGCTGCCCTTCACCGTGTCGTACATGTGCCAGATCCAGCGGTCCTCCAGCATGTTGCCGAGGGCCGCGTTCATGCCGCCCTGGGCGGCCACGGTGTGGGAGCGGGTGGGGAAGACCTTGGAAAGCACCGCGGTGGAGGCCTCGGCGCGGGACAGCTGCAGGGCGGCGCGGAGCCCGGCCCCGCCGGCCCCGATGACCAGGGTGTCGAACTGCCGCACCGGGATGTTGCCCTGCACCACGCGCGTGGTCATGTCACGCCTCCCCCAGGCCGGTTACCCAGACCATCCCCCAGGCCACGAAGGCGGCCACCGCCGCCGCCCAGAGGATGAAGGCCGTGGTCCGCACCCCGCCGCGGGGCACGTAGTCCATGAAAACGTCCCGCACCCCCACGTAGGCGTGGACCGCCGTGGCCACCACGAACAGCATCAGCGCCACCCGCACCCCGGGCGCGGCCAGAAAGGCCCGCCACTCGGCGTAGTCCTGCGGGGGCGCGAGCAGGAGCCCACCCAGGCCCGCGGCTAGGAAGACCAGCAGGTACACGGCCGTGACCCGCTGCCACCACCAAGCCGCCAGCCCGCTGCGGGCTCCACCCAGGGTACGCGCCATGGGGCGCTCCTTACCGGATCCAGGACAAGGCCAGGGAGACGACCACCACCAGGGCCGCCCCCACCATGCTGGCCCAGGCCGTGCTACGTGCCACCGGCAGACCCTCTCCCAGGCCCGCCTCCATGAGCAGGAGGCGGAGCCCGGCGAGGACGTGATGGGCCAGGGCCCCGAGCACCAGGGCGATCCCCACCCCGGCCCAGCCGCTGGCCAGCCAGTTCCCCACCTGCTGGAAGTGGGCCGGGGAGCGGGCACTATACGCCACCAGGGCGAGGGCCGCGGGCACGGCGGCCACCAGGATCACCCCGGTGATCCGGTGCAGGATGGACGCCCACGCCCCCACCGGGAAGCGGATGCGAAGGAGGTGCAGGAAGACCGGACGATGCCAGGGGTCGGAGGGCTTCATGGCCATGGCGCCAGTATAGAAGAGCCCGCTCGGCGGGAACAATCCGGCGCGCCGGACCTTGGACCGCTCCGGCGGCGTGGGGCATAATCCCGATCGGAATATTCGGACACCGGCCAAGGAAGGAAGCCCATGGACGCCCGATGGCGCACGGCCCTGGAGGATCAGGGGGCCCGCTGGGAAGGAGCATGCATCCCCGATTTCGGCAACCCGGCCGGGGAGCTGGAGGCGGTGGACGCCGGGTCCACCGTGGTCACTCCGCTGGACGACCGCGGCCTGCTCACTGCCACGGGCACCGAGGTGCTGTCCTTCCTGCAGGGCCAGCTTACCAACGACGTCCATCCCGCCGAGCACGGCACCCCGGTGCTGGCCGCGCACCTCTCCCCCAAGGGGCGGGTCCTGGCGGGGATGCTGGTGTTCGCCTTCGAGGACGGCTACGCCCTGGAATTCCCCAACGACGTCTTCGATCCGCTCACCAAGCGCCTGCGCATGTTCGTCCTGCGCTCCGACGTGACCCTGCACGATGCCCGCGCGGACTGGATCCGCCTCGGCCTGTCCGGCGCGGGCGCGGAGCAGGCGGGCCTGGCGGCCGTGGGCGCCGGGCAGGCGGTGCCGGATCGGGTGACCCGCGGGGAGACGGGGACCCTGGTGCCCCTCCCCGGCCCGATCCCGGCCTTCCTGGCCCTGGTGTCCCCCGAGCACGCCCCGGATGCCCTGGAGGCCGCCCGGGCGCATGCCCGCCCCGTGGGCCGGCCCGCCTGGGAGCTCGCCCGCATCCGCGCCGGCGTCCCCGACCTCGGGACCGCGGTATCCGAGTCCTTCATCCCGCAGGAGGCCAACCTGGAGCCCCTGGGCGGCATCAGCTACACCAAGGGCTGCTACACCGGCCAGGAGGTGGTGGCGCGCACCAAGCACCTGGGCCGCCTGAAGCGGCGCCTGTACCGGGTGGCCGGCCAGGGCGGACTCGAGGCGGGCCGGGCGGTGTACGCCCGCGGTCAGGACCAGGCCCAGGGGCGCATCGTGCAGGCCGCCCCCCGCCCCGGCGGCGGCCAGGAGGCCCTGGCGGTGCTGCGCATCGAGACGGTGGCGGCCGGGGCGGACCTGTACGCGGAGGGGGCGGAGGACGGCCTGGAGGTGCTGACGCTCCCCTACGCCGCGGCGGAGGATGCCGGTTGAGCGGGCGTGCCTGGGGCTATTTCGTCTACTACCGGCTGGCACCGGGGTCCGCCCCGGAGGGTCCCTGGGCGGAGGTCTTCGCCGAGGTGGACCGTGCAACCGGCGTGGGGGGGCGGCTCTACGGTCCGGCGCCGGATGGTTGCACCTGGATGGAAGTCTACGAGCCCGTTGCGGAGGCGGAGCGGGAGGCCTTCGAAGCGGTCCTGGAGGCCGCGGTGGCACGCTCGGGGCTGGAGGGCTGGCTCGCCACGGGGGAGCGGCGCCATGTGGAAGCCTTCCCGCGTGCGGCGTTGGGGGCGTAGCCTCTCTGCCTTGGCGAGGGAGCGCGGGGAGGGCGGGGGCTGAACCGGGCGATCACTTGCCGCTGTCCGCCTCCCCACCTGCCGGCTCGGGGGCCTGGCCCTCGGGCCGCACCATGCGGATGAAGACCTCATCCTCCCGGATCATGCCCAGGTCCTCCCGCGCCCGCTCGACGATGGCCGCCCCCTCCCGGCGCAGGTCTTCCACCTCCGCCCGCAGCTGCCGGTTGCGGGCCTCGAGGCGGCTGATCTCCTTCTTCAGCTCCTCCACCTCGCCCCGCCGCTCCCAGACGGCGCGCAGGTTTCGGTCCCCCAGCCACAGGCTGTACTGGAGCACCACCAGGAGGGCCGCCAAGACCGCGAGCAGGATCCGCATGGCTCCTCCCTTCCGGGCCGCCGCGGCTCAGGCCGCCTCGGACCGGCGCGGCACCACCACCCGGGCCAGGACGAGGCCCACCAGCATGGCCACCGTGCCCGGCGTGCCCCCGATGTAGGTTACCGCCGCCGCCAGCCCCACCACCAGGGCCAGCCGCCAGGCCAGCCCGAGCACCACCGTTCCCCGCCCGGCGCCCTCCCGGGCCAGGCGCCCGGCCACGGCGCGCAGGGCGCGGAAGTAGACCACCCCCGCCAGGACCCCCGTCACACCGCCCACGCCCACCGCCCACGCCGGTTCCAGGAGCATGAACCGGGACTATCCGCGCCGGGTGGGCAGGGCCGCCGCGCCGAGGAAGCGGCCGTCGGGACCCAGCTCCTCCTCGATGCGCAGCAGCCGGTTGTACTTGGCCACCCGGTCGCTGCGCGAGGCGGAGCCGGTCTTGATCTGCCCGCAGTTGGTGGCCACGGCGATGTCGGCGATGGTGGTGTCCTCGGTCTCGCCGCTGCGGTGGGAGACCACCGCCGTGTAGCCCGCCCGCTTGGCCAGCTCGATGGCCTCCAGGGTCTCCGACAGGGTGCCGATCTGGTTCACCTTGATGAGGATCGAGTTGCCCACCCCGCGCTCGATGCCTTGCTGGAGGATCCGGGTGTTGGTGACGAACAGGTCGTCGCCCACCAGCTGCACGGAACCGCCCAGCCGGTCGGTGAGGGCGCGCCAGCCCTCCCAGTCGTTCTCGTCCATGCCGTCCTCGATGGAGGCGATGGGAAAGTCCCGGGCCAGCTCCTCCAGGAATTCGAGCATCTGGCCGCCGGAGAGGGTCTTGTCCTCCCCGGTCAGGGCATAGCCCTGGTCGGTATGGAACTCGGAAGCGGCCACGTCCATGGCCAGCAGCACGTCCTCGCCCGCCCGGTAGCCGGCCTTTTCGATGGCCTCCATGAGCGTCTCGAAGGCCGCGCGGTTGGAGGGCAGGTTGGGGGCGAAGCCGCCCTCGTCACCCACGGCGGTGACATGGCCGGCATCCGCCAGCGTCTTCTTGAGGCTGTGGAAGACCTCCACGCCGCAGCGCAGGGCTTCGGAGAAGCGGTCGAAGCCTACGGGCATGAGCATGCATTCCTGGAAGTCCAGGCCGTTGTCGGCGTGCGCCCCGCCATTGATGACATTCATCATGGGCACCGGCAGCACGCTCGCCCCGGCCCCGCCGAGGTAGCGGTACAGGGGCAGGCCGGCCTCGGCGGCGGAAGCCTTGGCCACGGCGAGGGAGACCCCGAGGATGGCGTTGGCCCCAAGGCGGCCCTTGTTGTCGGTACCGTCGGTATCGATAAGCGCCCGGTCGATGGCGCGCTGCTCGCTGGCCTCCAGGCCCAGGACCGCCTCGCGCAGCTCGGTCTCGATATTGGCCACCGCCTGACGCACCCCCTTGCCCAGGAAGCGGTCCCCACCATCCCGCAGCTCCACGGCCTCGCGCTCCCCGGTGGAGGCGCCGCTGGGCACCCCGGCGACGCCCACCGCGCCGCTCTCCAGGCAGACCTCGGCCTCCACGGTGGGGTTGCCCCGGGAATCCAGGATCTCGCGACCACGAACCTCGACAATGGCACTCACGGGCATGCACTCCGGGTTAGTTAGAAAAAAGGAACGACGGAAAAAAACGCCAAGGCGCCAAGAAGCCAAGGACGGCAAAAAAACCAAAATGTTGCAGGGCGGTATTCCAGGGCCCAAAACAGGCCGATCGGCAATGACGCGCCCAGCCCCCGATGAAAAACCAGATGTTTTTTGCCGTTCTCTTGGCGCCTTGGCTTCTTGGCCGTTTCGTATTTTCTGTATTCGGGCTCAGGGATTCGGCACCGACCGCGCCGCGTTGTGGATGGCCAGCAGGCGGCCCAGGAGGGCCTCCAGCCGGTCCAGGGGCCACATGTTGGGGCCATCGCTCGGCGCGGCGTCGGGATCCTCGTGGGTCTCCATAAACAGCCCGTCCACCCCCACGCCAGCGGCGGCGGAGGCTAGGACGGGCACGAACTCCCGCTGTCCACCCGAGGCCCCGCCCTGTCCGCCGGGGAGCTGTACCGAATGAGTGGCGTCGAACACCACCGGCGCCCCGGTCTCGCGCATCACCGCCAGGGCGCGCATGTCCGAGACCAGGTTGTTGTAGCCGAAGCTCACCCCCCGCTCGCAGACCATGATGTCCTCGTTGCCCGCCTCGCGGGCCTTGTCCACCACGTTGCCCATGTCCCAGGGAGCCAGGAACTGGCCCTTCTTGATGTTCACCGGCTTGCCGGTGGCCGCCACCGCCTGGATGAAGTCGGTCTGCCGGCACAGGAAGGCGGGCGTCTGCAGGACATCCACCACCTCCGCCACCGGCTCGGCCTGGTCCGGGGTGTGGACGTCGGTGAGGACGGGGAGGCCCACCTCCTCGCGCACCGCCGCAAGGATCTCCAGCCCCTCGGCCATGCCCACGCCGCGGAAGGACTTGGTGGAGCTGCGGTTGGCCTTGTCGAAGCTGGACTTGTAGATGAGCGGGATGCCCAGCCGCTCGCAGATCTCGCGCAGCCGGGACGCCGTCTCCAGAGCGTGGCCCCGGCCCTCGATGGCGCAGGGCCCGGCGATCAGGAAGAAGGGCCGGTCGCCGCCGATGGGATAGCCGCACAGCTCCTTCACGCCGTCTCCTCCTGGCGTTGCCGGTACGCCAGCGCGGCGCCCAGGAAGGCCGAGAACAACGGGTGGCCCTCCATGGGCCGCGAGGTGAATTCGGGGTGGAACTGGCAGCCCACGAACCAGGGGTGGTCCGGCACCTCCACCACCTCCTTGAGGGTGCCGTCCACGGTGCTCCCGGTGAACTGCAAGCCGGCGTCATGGAGCAGGTGGAAGTACTGGTTGTTGAACTCGTAGCGGTGCCGATGGCGCTCCACCACCTCCTCCTCGCCGTAGGCGGCACGCACCGTGGACCCCTCCTCGAGGATGCAAGGGTACTCGCCCAGGCGCATGGTGCCGCCCATGTCGCCCTCCGCCTCGCGGGTGACGATGTGGCCGTCCTCGGTGATCCACTCCGTGAGCAGGGCGATGACGGGGTGGGTAACCTCGCGGTCGAACTCGGTGCTCCCGGCGCCTTCCAGGCCCGCCACATTGCGGGCGTACTCCACCACCGCCAGCTGCATGCCCAGGCAGATGCCGAGGTACGGCACCTGCCGGGTGCGGGCGTAGGCGATGGCGGCGATCTTGCCCTCGCTGCCGCGCTCGCCGAACCCCCCCGGCACCAGCACCGCATCCACCCCCTCCAGATGGGCCGCGGCGCCGTCGCTCTCGATGGCCTCGGCGTCCACGTAGCGCACCCGGACGCGGGCCCGGTGGCCGATGCCCGCGTGGGTGAGGGCCTCGTTCAGGGACTTGTAGGACTCGGTGAGGTCTACGTACTTGCCCACCATGGCCACCTCGGCCTCGGCCTCGGGGTTCTCCAGGGCGTCGACGATCCGCTCCCAGGGCCCCAGGTCGGGCGCCTCGGCCTCCATGCCGAGCTTCTCCAGGACGATGCTGTCGAGCTCCTGCTCGTGGTAGACCAGCGGCACCTTATAGATGGTGTCCACGTCCAGCGCGGTGACCACCGCCCGCTCGGGGACGTTGCAGAACAGCCCCATCTTGCGGCGCTGGTCGGCGGGGATCTCGCGGTCCGCCCGGCACAGCAGCACGTCCGGCTGGATGCCGATCTCGCGCAGCTCCTTCACCGAGTGCTGGGTGGGCTTGGTCTTCATCTCGCCGGCGGAGGGGATGAAGGGCACCAGGGTAAGATGCACGTACAGGCAATTGCTCGGCCCCAGCTCCACCCCCAGCTGGCGGATCGCCTCCATGAACGGCAGGGACTCGATGTCGCCCACCGTGCCGCCGATCTCGATCAGTGCCACGTCGGCGCCGTCGCCCACGGCCAGGATGCAGTCCTTGATCTCGTCGGTGACGTGCGGGATCACCTGCACGGTGCCGCCCAGGTAGTCCCCCCGCCTTTCCTTCTTGATCACCGACTCGTAGATCTGGCCGGTGGTGAAGTTGTTGCGGGCGGACATGCGCGTGTGGGAGAAGCGCTCGTAGTGGCCCAGGTCCAGGTCGGTCTCCGCCCCGTCGGCGGTGACGAACACCTCGCCGTGCTGGAAGGGGCTCATGGTCCCGGGGTCCACGTTGATGTAGGGGTCCAGCTTCTGGAAAGTGACCTTCAGCCCCCGGGCCTCCAGAAGGGCGCCCAGGGAGGCGGAGGCGATGCCCTTGCCCAGGGAGGACACCACGCCCCCGGTGATGAAGATGAATTTGGTGTGGCGGCTGTCCGCCTGCGGCGCCATGCTCTCGCTCATTCGCCTTCCCGTTGCTCGCGTGTACCGCTCCCCGGGTCCCCCGCCTCCGGTGTGCCGGAGGCGGTCCCCGGCCAGGGCCTCTTCCACCCGTCAAGCCGGATTCGCCAGGCGGGGCGCCCGGGCCGGGCGGCCCCCGCCGCGGCGGTGGCCACACCGACCACGGCCAGGATGCGCCCGGCCCCATCGGTCAACAAGGGAACCCGCTCCCGCCATCCCACGGGGATCCCCGCCCCCCGCAGCAGCTCGCCCAGGGGGCGCTCCGTGCCCCCGCCCGCGGGTCGGATCCGGTCCCCGGGCCGCGGGGTACGCACCCCGAATACCGGACCGGCCGCCTCGGCATCCAAAACCTGCGCCTCCTCCGGGGCCGGCCAGGGGGGCTGCGCCGTTTCCTGCTCGGCCCACAGAGTGAGCCCCAGGGGGGTCCACCGCAGGGGCCCTTCCGCCGGCGCCCAGGCGTCCGGCGTAGCCGCCTCCTGGGGCCCGGGCTCGGCGGTCAGCAGCAGGCGCGTGCCGGAACGGTGGGCCGCGCCGCCGTCCCAGGCAACCGACCCGGCGGCCCGGTCCGCCGCGGCCAGATCGCGCACCTGCTCCAGCACGGCACGCTCGGGCAGGGGCAGGGCCGCCTCGCGCAGGGCGGCCCGCAGCACGTGACGGGCCAGGGGCGGCCCCAGGTCCGCCAGGGCGGGCGCCTGCAGCTCCGCCGGGCGGTCCGGATCCGGGCGCACGCGGCCCAGGTGCTCCGCGACCGCTTCCTCCACCACGGCCCGGGCGTCCTGGAGCAGGTCCGCGGATCGGGTCACGGCCCCCGCGACGCCGGCGCCCATGACCTCCTCGAGGCAGGGCAGGAGCCGGTGACGGACCCGGGCGCGGGCCAGGCGCGGGTCCCGGTTGGTGGGGTCCGCCACGATGGATAGACCGAGGCCCGCGACGAACCCCTCCAGCTCGATCCGGGTGAAGGGGAGCAGGGGGCGAGCCAGCCAGCCGGAACCAAAGGGGCGCTTGCGCTGGATCCCCGCCAGGCCGTCCAGACCCGCGCCCCGGGCCAGGAACAGCAGGACCGTCTCCGCCTGGTCGTCGGCTTGGTGGGCGGTGAGTAGCCACTCCCCCGGCGCCAGGGCGTCCTCGAACAGGGCGTAGCGCCCGGCCCGGGCCGCGGCCTCCGGGCTCTCCCCGGGAGAAACTGCGCCTTCCCAGCGGCGCTGCTCCAGGGGGATCCCCAGCCGCTCACAAGTGGCGGCGCAGGTGGCGGCCCACGCATCGGCGTCCGCGGCCATCCCGTGGTGGACGTGCACCGCGGCAACCCGATAGCCCCGCACGGGGGCCAGCGCCGCCACGGCGGCGAGGAGGGCGGTAGAGTCGGTGCCGCCGCTGAAGGCCACGCGCAGGGAGGCCCCCTCCGGGACCGCCAGGTCTCGGCGCAGATGGGCATCCAGGCGGGTCAGGAACCGGTCCCGCAGGGGATGCTTCGGCAGCATGGCTAACCCCCGCCCATGACGTCGGACCGCGGCGGCCGGGGCCGGCAGGCCGGAGGGCGCTCAGCCTTCCTCGTCGAAGGAGCCGTACTCCATGAGCCGCCGGTAGCGCTCCGCGAGCAGCTCCTCCACCGGCAGCGCCAGCAGCCGCTCGGCGTGCCCGGCGAGGATGCCGCTCAGACGCTCGGCCATGGCCTCGGGATCGCGGTGGGCGCCGCCCAGGGGCTCCTCCACCACATCATCCACCAGCCCGGCCTTGTGCACGCGCTCGGCGGTGATGCCCATGGCCTCCGCGGACTCCTCCGCCCGGCCGCTGTCCTTCCACAGGATGGAGGCGCAGCCCTCGGGGCTGATCACCGAGTAGGTGGAATACTGCAGCATGAGCACCTGATCGCCCACCCCGATCCCCAGGGCGCCGCCACTGCCCCCCTCGCCGATGACGGTGGCGATGATGGGGGTGCGCAGGCGGGCCATCTCGCGCAGGTTGCGGGCGATGGCCTCGCTCTGACCGCGCTCCTCGGCGCCCACGCCCGGGTAGGCCCCGGGGGTGTCGATGAAGGTGAGCACGGGCAGGCGGAACTTCTCGGCGAGCTTCATCAGGCGCAGGGCCTTGCGGTAGCCCTCCGGACGGGGCATGCCGAAGTTGCGCCGGATCTTCTCCTTGGTGTCCCGGCCCTTCTGGTGGCCGATCACCATCACCGAACGCCCCTCCAGACGGGCGATGCCGCCGACGATGGCCGGGTCGTCGCCGAAGGCCCGGTCGCCGTGGAGCTCCCGGAAGCCCTCGAACATGCGGTTCAGGTAGTCCTTGGTGTAGGGCCGCAGCGGATGCCGGGCCACCTGGGAGACCTGCCAGGGCGTGAGGCTGCCGTAGATCTTCTCCGTCTGGCGCAGGTTCTTGCGCTCCAGGCGCTCGATTTCCTCACCGATGTTGAGGTCCGGCTCATCGGTGACGTAGCGCAGCTCCTCGATCTTGGCTTCCAGCTCCGCGATCGGCTGCTCGAAATCGAGAAAACGGTTATTCATGCCCAGGCGTCCTCGTTTGCCAACCCTTTTGGGGCCCGTTGGGCGGACCCTCCCCCTTTTTGCCCGCGAGAGGCCGCATAAACCGTCGGATTATAACCGGGCCGGCGGGGGAATGAAAAACCTCCGGGAGTTCCACGCCTCAGCCGGGGGCCTCCTCGGCCCCGTAGCGCAAGTCCAGCCCGCCCTCCCCCACCAGCCGGGCGAGGGATTCCAGCAGGGCCGGCTCCGGCCGCACCGTCTCCGGCATGCGCAGCCGCGCCCGGGCCTGTCCGGGGATGCGGTATTCGATGGTCACCGGGCAGCCGCCGGGATGGTCCGTCAGCAGGCTCCCTAGCCGGCGCACCTCCTCGGTGCCCACCTCCGCCGAAAGGTGGATGGCCAGATGGCGGACCCGCTCGATGCGGGCCTCCTCCAGGGTCATGACCCGCTCCGCGGTAACCTTGTAGCCGCCGGCCTGCTCGTCCGGGGCGGCGCGGCCCTCCACCACCGCTAAGGGCTCGTCGCCGCGCAGCCAGTCCCGGATCGCGCCGTAGGCCTCGGCGAAGACCACCACCTCGGCGCGCCCGGACGGGTCCTCCAGGTTCACGAAGGCCATGCGCTCGCCGCGGCGGTTGTTGATCTCCTTGAGGGAGGCCACCAGCCCGGCGATCACCACATTCTCCCCCTCGGCGGGGGCGAGGTCGCGGATGCGCCCCTGGGTGATCTCGGCGAGCTCCTCCATGCGGTCGTCCAGGGGATGCCCGGAGAGGTAGAGGCCGAGGGTGGACTTCTCGCCGCGCAGCCGGTCGGCGCTGGAGAGCTCGGCCACGGCCGGGTACGCGCCGATGCTGGCCGGCTCCGCTTCGCCGAACAGGCTGTCCTGGCCCACGGCCATGTCCTGCTGCACCCGCACCCCCTCCTCGAAGGCGTCGTCGAGCACCTCCAGGAGGGCCGCCCGGGTGGGCGCCAGGCAGTCCATGGCCCCGGAGCGGATGAGCGCCTCCGCCACCCGCTTGTTGGCCTTGCGCAGGTCCACCCGGCTGGCAAGCTCGAACAGGTCGCTGAAGGGGCCGCCTCGCTCTCGCTCATCCAGGATGGCCTCCAGGGCGGCCTCCCCCGCCCCCTTGATGGCACCCAGCCCGTAGCGCACGTAGCCCCGGGCGGCACGGGCCCCGTCCGCGGCCTGGCTGTCGGGGTCCTCCACGGTGAACTCCAGGTCCGAGGCGTTGATGTCCGGGGGCAGCACCTCGATCCCCATCTGCCGGCAGTCCCCGATGAAGTTCACCACCTTGTCGGTGTTGTTCATGTCCGAGGACAGCACCGCCGCCATGAGCTCGGCGGGGTAATGGGCCTTGAGGTAGGCGGTGCGGTAGGAGAGCAGCGCGTAGGCGGCCGAGTGCGACTTGTTGAAGCCGTAGCCGGCGAACTTCTCCATCAGGTCGAAGATGTAGGTGGCCTTGCCCTCGTCGATGCCGTTCTCGCGCGCCCCGGCCAGGAAGATCTCGCGCTGCTTGGCCATCTCCTCGGGCTTCTTCTTGCCCATGGCGCGGCGCAGCAGGTCCGCGGCGCCCAGGCTGTAGTTGCCGAGCACCTGGGCGATCTGCATCACCTGCTCCTGGTACAGGATGACGCCGTAGGTCTCCTTCAGGATCGGCTCCAGCTGCGGCAGCGGGTAGTCCCAGTCGCGGTCGCGGCCGTGGCGGCGCTCCACGTAGTCGTCCACCATGCCCGACTCCAGCGGGCCCGGCCGGTACAGGGCCACCAGGGCGATGAGGTCCTCGAACCGCGACGGCTGCAGGCGCTGGATGAGCTCCTTCATGCCGGAGGACTCCAGCTGGAACACGGCGGTGGTCTCGCAGCGCTGCAGGAGGCGGAAGGTGTCCGCGTCGTCCATGGGGATTGCGTCCATGTCGAGCGGCGCCTCACCGCGGTTGGCGCGGCTGCGGTTGGCCAGCGTCACCGCCTTGTCGATCACCGTCAGGGTGCGCAGGCCCAGGAAGTCGAACTTCACCAGGCCCGCCTCCTCCACGTCGTCCTTGTCGAACTGGGAGGTCACCGTGTCGCCGTCGGCTTCCTTGAACAGCGGCACGAAGTCGGTGAGGGGCGACGGCGAGATCAGCACGCCCCCGGCGTGGGTGCCGGCGTTGCGCGCCAGCCCCTCCAGCCGGCGGCCCAGGTCAATGAGGGTGGCCACGTCCTCCTCGTTGTCGTAGCGCTCGCGGAGGTCCTCCTCCTGCTCCAGGGCCTGGCTGAGGGTGATGCCCAGGTCCCCGGGCACCAGCTTGGCGATCTTGTCCACGTAGCCGTAGGGGTGGCCGAGCACCCGGCCCACATCGCGCACCACGGCCTTGGCCTTCATGGCGCCGAAGGTGATGATCTGCGCCACCTTGTCGCGGCCGTACTTCTCCGCCACGTAGTCGATGACCCGGTCGCGCTTCTCCATGCAGAAGTCCACGTCGAAGTCGGGCATGGAGACCCGCTCCGGGTTCAGAAAGCGCTCGAACAGCAGGCCGTAGCGGATGGGGTCGATGTCGGTGATCTTGAGGGCGAAGGCCACCAGCGAGCCGGCGCCGGAGCCGCGCCCCGGGCCCACCGGCACGCCGTTGTCCTTGGCCCACTGGATGAAGTCGGCCACGATCAGGAAGTAGGCGGGGAAGCCCATCTGGTCGATGATGCCGATCTCCCGCTCTAGGCGCTGCCGGTACTCCTCGCGCACCTCGGCCCGGCGCTCCCCGGGCACCCGGGCGAGGATCTGGGGGAAGCGCTCCTCCAGGCCGGCCCGCGCCGCCTCGGGGAAGAACTCCTCGATGCTGCTGCCATCCGGGGGCTGGTAGTCGGGCAGGTAGGGAGTGCCGAAGGACAGCTCCACGTTGCAGCGCGCGGCGATGTGGCCGGCGTTGGCCACCGCCTCCGGGACGTCCTCGAACAGGTTCGCCATGTCGTCGCCGCTGCGCAGGTGGTTCTGCTCGGTGTGGCGGCGTTCCTCGCCCCGCCGCTCCAGCGTGGTGCCCTCGGCGATGGCCACCCGCACCTCGTGGGCCTCGGCCTCCCCGGCCTCGGCGAAGTGCACGTTGTTGGTGGCCACCACGGGGAGCTGCAGGCGCCGGGCCAGCTCCAGGCTGCCCTGGTTCACCGCCTCCTGCCCGCTGCGGCCGGTGCGCTGCAGCTCCAGGTAGAAGCCGGCGGGGAAGAGCTCCGCGTAGTAGGCGGCGGCGGCCTCGGCGGCCTCCATGTTGCCCCGCCCCAGCCAGTAGCCCACCTCCCCCTCCAGGTTGGCGGACAGGGCGATCAGGCCGTCGCCGTGCTCCCGGAGCCAGTCGTGGCGGACCCGGGGCTGGCCGCGTACCTGGCCTTCCAGGTAGCCCTTGGAGGACAGCTGCACCAGGTTGTCATAGCCGGTGCGGTCGCGGGCGAGCAGGACAAGGTGGGAAAGCGGCGACTTGCCCTCGGCCTCCACCCACACCTCCGAGCCGATGATGGGCTTGATGCCCGCCGCCAGGGCCTTGGTGTAGAAGCGCACCAGGGCGAACAGGTTGCCGTGGTCGGTGAGCGCCACGGCCGGCATACCCATGCCCTTGGCGCGCTCGATGAGCTCGGGCACCCGCAGGGTGCCGTCCACCAGGGAGAGCTCCGAATGGACGTGGAGGTGGACGAAAGGAGGTGTGGTCATGGGTCGTGGCACCCGCTCGCGACGTGGATGGTAGGGGTCGCCCATGTAGGCGGAGCGCGGCTCTCCGGGCCGGGCGGCGTCGCCCGCCCCGGCTCACTCCCGCGCGTTCCGGCTCACTACTTTAAAGGAACGCCGATGGATGGGCGAGGGCCCCAGGCGCTCCAGGGCCTCCCGGTGGGCCGCGGTGCCGTACCCCTTGTGGGCGGCGAAGCCGTAGCCCGGATAGCGCGCGTCGTGCTCGGCCATCCAGCGGTCCCGCGTGACCTTGGCGAGGATGGAGGCGGCGGAGATGGCCGGGTCGCTAAGGTCGCCGCCGACGAGGCACGCCGCGTCCGGCAGCCCCGCAGGGCGGCTGTTGCCGTCGATGCGTACCCGGCACCCCGGCAGGCGGAGGGCGGCCACCGCCCGCTCCATGGCCCGGTGGGTGGCCTGCAGGATGTTCACCGCGTCGATCTCGGCGGGCTCCGCCCAGCCCAGCCCAGCAGCGGCCGCCCCCTCCAGCAGGGCGTCGTGGAGCGCCTCCCGCCGCTTGGCCGACAGCTTCTTGGAGTCGGTGAGACCCGGCACCGGGTTGGGCTCGGCCAGGACCACCGCCGCGGCCACCACCGGGCCCGCCAGGGGGCCCCGCCCCGCCTCGTCCACCCCCACCGCGGGCTCCGCGGGCAGGCGAGCGCCATGCGGGGCCACCAGGACCCGGCGGCAGGGCCCGTCCGGCTCCTCCAGGGGCATCCCCAGCTGGGCGCGAGGCTCCGGCGCGGACACCCCTACCCCTCCTGCCGGATGTGGCCGAGGACCACCTCGGCGGCCCGGGCGGAGGGGTTCTCGCCCAGCGTGGCCCGCACCCCGGCCAGGTCCCGGCGCGCCCGCTCGCGGGCCTCGGGGTCCGCCAGGTAGCGGCCCAGCTCCTCGGCCACGCGCTCCGGTTCGGCGTCGTCCTGGATCAGCTCGGGGGCCACCTCCCGCCCGGCCACCAGGTTGACCATGCCGATGTGGGGCACTTTGATCAGGCGCTGGGCCAGCCAGAAGGTCACCGGCGACAGCTTGTAGAGCACCACCAGGGGGGTACCCACCACCGCCGTCTCCAGGGTGGCCGTGCCCGAGGTCACCGCCGCGCAGTCGGCGGCCGCCGCCGCGGACAGGCTGTCCGTCACGCGGTGGAAGTTGGGCGGACGGTACTCCGTGAGCAGCTCGTCGAGCACCTCGCCCACCGCTGGTCCGGCCACCGGCAGCACGAAGTGGGCATCGGGGAAGCGCTCCCCCAGAAGCTCGGCCGCCCGCAGCAGGACCGGCCCCATGCGCAGCACCTCGGAGCGGCGGCTGCCGGGGAGCAGGGCCACCACCGGGGCCTCCCCGGGCACGCCGAGGGCCGCCCGGGCCTCCGCCTGCTCCGGCACCGCGGGTATGCGCTCGATGAGGGGGTTGCCCACGTAGGTGACGGGCACGCCGGCCTCCTCGTAGAGCTCGGTCTCGAAGGGGAAGATGACCATCATGTGGTCCACGAGGCGGCCGATCTTGTGGACCCGGCCGCGCCGCCAGGCCCAGACCTGGGGGCTCACGTAGTAGACCACCGGGATGCCCAGCTTGCGGGCGACCTTGGCCAGGCGCAGGTTGAAGTCGGGGGCGTCCACGCACACCAACAGTTCGGGCGGCGCCTCGCGGAGGCGCGCCTTCAGACCCTTGAACACCTGGCGGATGTCGCCGAAATGACGCAGCACCTCCGTCAGCCCCACCACCGCCAGCCGGTCCGAGGGGTACAGGGGCCGGCAGCCCGCGGCCTCCATGGCGGGACCCGCCACGCCCTCGAAGCGCACCTCGGGCTCCCGGACCCGCACCTCGCGGATCAGGCCGGCGGCGATGCGGTCCCCGGAGGCCTCCCCGGCCACCACCAGGACCCGGCGCCCGCCCATTCCGGACCCGGGGCGACGCCCTGCCCGGCCCGCCATCGGCGCGGAGACCCCGCTCACGGCCGGGCGGTCTCCGCCACCACGGCGGCGATGCGCTCCACGTCCTCCTTGGCCAGCTCGGGGAACATGGGCAGGGCCAGCACCCGCTCGGCCAGATCCTCGGCCACCGGGCAGGAGGCCCCGCCGGCGGCCTCGGCGAAGGCCGGCTGGCGGTGGAGCGGCACGGCGTAGTAGACCGCCGAGGCGATATCCGCGGCCTGCAGGGCCGCTTTGATCTCGTCGCGGTTCGCCGCCTGGAGCACGAACTGGTGGTAGACGTGGGCGCCCTCCTCCACCTCCGCCGGCAGGGTCACCGGGGCATTGGCCAGGTGGCGCCGGTAGGCCATGGCCACCCGCCGCCGCCCCTCGTTGTAGGCGCGGATGCGCTTGAGCTTGGCGCGCAGCACCACCGCCTGCAGCTCGTCGAGGCGGCTGTTGAAGCCCAGCTCGTCGTGGTAGTAGGGGCGGCTGGAGCCGTGGTTGCGCAGGCGCAGGAGGCGGTCGGCCACCTGCTCGTCGTTGGTGGTGATCAGGCCGCCGTCGCCCGCGCCGCCCAGGTTCTTGCTGGGGAAGAAGCTGAAGGCGCCCGCCAGGCCCCACCCCCCCGTGGTGCGCCCGCCGCGGGCCGCGCCGAAGCTCTGGGCGCAGTCCTCGACGATGGTGAGGCCGTGCTCCTCGGCCACGGCGCCCAGGGCCTCCATGTCCACGGGCTGGCCGAACAGGTGCACGGGCAGCAGGGCCCGGGTGCGCGGGGTCACCGCCGCCGCCACCGCCTCCGGGTCGAGGTTGTAGCTCTCCGGATCCACATCGGCGAACACCGGCCGCGCCCCCACGTAGAGGATGGCCTCGGCGGTGGCGGCGAAGGTGAAGGGGGTGGTGATCACCTCGTCGCCCGGACCCACCCCGGCAGCAAGCAGGGCCAGATGGAGGGCGTCCGTTCCCGAGGCCACCCCCACGGCCCGCTTGACCCCGAGGAACCCGGCGGCCTCTTCCTCGAAGGCCTTGCCGCGCGGGCCCATGATGAACTGACCCGTCTCCAGGACCGCGCGGACCTCGGGCTCCACCTCCTCCATGAGGGCGGCCATCTGCCCCTTCAGGTCGACCATGGGGATGCTCACAACCGGGCCTCCTCGAGGTCGGCGGGAATGCCGTATTGCTGGAAGTGCTCGTCGATGGCGGCGCGCACCCGCAGCCCCAGGTCCAGGGCCTCCCGGCCCTCGATGCCGGAGACGCCGATGGTGGGCTCGCCGCGGCAGGCGGCCAGGAAGATGTCCACCTCCTCGGCGAGCAGGTCGGCGCTCTCCAGGGTCTCCTGGTCGCCGCGTGCGCCGGGAACCGGCCCCTCGGCCGCCCCTTCGTCCAGCTCGTAGATCCCCATGGCCCCCTCGACGAAATCCAGGGACACGTAGCGATGAGGCTGGAACATGCGCACTTCGCGGACCTGCTTGCGCGCCACCCGGGAGGCGGTGACGTTGGCCACCGCGCCGTTGGCGAAGGCGATGCGCGCGTTGGCCATGTCCACCTTGTCAGTAACCACCGGGATGCCGATGGCGCGCACCTCCGCCACCGGCGATTGCACCCAGTGGAGGATCAGATCCAGGTCGTGGACCATGAGGTCCAGGATCACGTCGATGTCCAGGGAACGCGGCTGGAAGGAGTTGAGGCGGTTGGCCTCCACGTAGCGGGGCGGCTGGCGGTCCCAGCCCTGCTCCCCGATGCGCCGCACCCCGGGGTGGAAGCGCAGCAGGTGGCCGGCCTGGAGGACCTTGCCGGCCCGGTCCGCCGCGTCGATGAGGGCGTCGGCCTCCTCCAGGGTCGCGGCGAGGGGCTTCTCCATCAGCACGTTGACCCCGGCGTCCAGGGCGGCCACGCCGATCTCCCGGTGGACCTCGGTGGGGGCTGCGACGGTGACCACGTCCACTTCCGCCAGCAGGGCGTCCAGGCCCTCGAAGACCCGGCATCCCGTCTCCTCGGCCACCTCCGCGGCCCGCCCGGCGTCGGCATCGATCAGGCCCACCAGGTCGGCCCGCGGGTGCGCGGCGTATTTCTGGGCGTGGTAGCGGCCCAGGCTGCCGACCCCGACCACCCCCGCTCGCAACGGCTCACTCATGACGGTATGCGGCTCCCTTCCCCGCCGCCGGCGTGCGCCAGCGGATCCTCAAGTACGATGCTGATGCCCGCCGCGTCGGCGGCGGCCACCATCTCCGCCCGGTCCAGCACCAGGGTCATCCCCGCCTCCAGGGCCAGGCAGGTGGCCCCCGCCTCGACCATCACCTCCACGGTGTCCACGCCCACGGTGGGCACGTCGAAGCGGACGTCCTGCCCCGGCTTGGCCACCTTCACCACCGTGACCCCGCCACCGCCCAGGGCCCCGCCGCGGCGGATGGCCTCGTCGGTGCCCTCGATGGCCTCCACGGCCATGACGGAGCGCTTCTTGATCACCACGCTCTGGCCGATGTCCTGGCCCGCGATGCTCTTGGCCAGGTCCCAGCCGAAGGCGATGTCCCCCTGCTCGGTCTGGTCGGGCGCGCGACGGGTCAGGAGCCCGGGGCCCGGGAGGAGATCGCCGGCGTGCTCGATGGAGGAGACCAGGTGGATCCCGGCGCGGTCCAGCTCGCCCGCCACGGCCCCCAGCAGGGTGTCGTCCTTGAAGTCCGGGGCCCGGGCCATGAGCTTGACCGCGCGCAGGTCAGGACGGAGCTTGTAGATCCGGGTCTTGTGGACCTTGCCGGCCATGACGGCTTCTTCCACGCCCGCCTTGCGGAAGGCCTCGATGAGCTTGCCCAGCTGGCCGAGGCGCAGCCACGTCAGCTCGTCCACGTGGGCGCCGATGCCCGGGTCGCTCTCCTCCCGGATCGCCGCGCAGAACACGCGGTATCCCTGATCCCGCAGGCTGTCGGCGTAGAGGAGGGGGAAGCGCCCGTAGCCGGCGATGAGGCCGATCACCGGGGCGCCCGCCCCGCCGGTCACCGCACCACCCCCCGCTCGGACTGGCGCAGGAAGTCCATGACCTGCCGCACCTCGGCGATCTCGGCGTCGGCCGTTGCCTCCAGCTCCGCCAGGGCCTGCTCCCGGGGCCGGCGCTTGTGGAACAGGGCCTTGAAGGCCCGTTTGAGGCCCTCCACCGTCTCCTTGGAGAAACCGGCCCGGTCCAGTCCCACAGTGTTGGGCCCGTACAGGCGGGCGCGGTTGCCGGCCACCGAGGCGAAGGGCGGGACGTCCATGGACACCGCCGACGCCCCGCCGACGAAGGCGTAGGGACCGATGTGGCAGAACTGGTGAACCGCCGTCATGCCGCCGATGATGGCGTGCTCGCCCACGGTGACGTGGCCCGCGAGGGTGACGGCGTTGGACAGCACCACGTGGTCCCCCACCTGGCAGTCGTGGGCCACGTGCACGTAGGCCATCACCAGGACGTCGGCGCCCACGCGGGTCACGCCGCCCCCCTCCTCCGTGCCGAGATGGAGGGTAGCGGACTCGCGGATGATGGTGTTCGCTCCGACCTCCAGAAAGGTTTCGCCGCCGCCGTACTTTTTGTCCTGGGGCGGGGCGCCCACGGAGGCGAACTGGAAGATCTGCACGCCGGGGGCGATCCGGGTGTTGCCCTGGATGACCACATGGGGACCGATCCAGGCCCCCGCGCCGATGGATACGTTCGGGCCGATGACGGAGAAAGGGCCCACCTCCACGTCCGGGGCCAGATCCGCGTCGGGATCCACCCATGCCGTTTCGTGAATCATGCTCTCAATCCGCCGTGATGGTCGCCATGAGCTGGGCGTCGGCAGCCCGCTCGTCGTCCACGTAGGCCGCGGCGTCGAACTGCCAGACCTTCCCCCGGTGCTTGGTCACGGCCACCTCCATCCGCAGTTGGTCCCCCGGCACCACGGGCTTGCGGAAGCGCGCCTTGTCGATCCCCATGAAGTAGACGTGCTTTTCCTGGGTGGCCTCGGGCTCGGACTTGTAGGCCAGCAGGCCGCCCACCTGGACCAGGGCCTCGACGATGAGCACGCCGGGCATGATCGGGAAATCCGGGAAATGGCCCTCGAAGAACGGCTCGTTGAAGGTGACGTTCTTGATGGCCCTCATCCGGTCGCCCGGCTCCCACTCCAGGATCCGGTCCACCAGCAGAAAGGGGTAGCGGTGGGGCAGGTGCTGCAGGATCCCCTCGATCCCCAGGTCGTCCGATCTCGCCTCCACTTTAGGAATCTCCTTCTTCAGGGTTTCGCTTATCCGCGCGCTCCAGGGCCCTTAGCCGCTCCCGCAAGGAACTCAGCTGTCGCAGCGAGGCTTGCTCTCGCCGCCAGTCATTGTGCGGTTGATGCGGGAAGCCGGCGTAGACGCCGGGCTTGTCGATGCTGCTGATAACTCCGGCCTTGGCGCCGATGGTGGTCTCGGGAGCCACATGTAGGTGCCCGGCAATCCCGGCCTGGGCGGCCACAGTGCAATGCTCCCCCAGCTCGGCGCTCCCCGCGAGCCCCGCCAGCCCCGAGATGACGCAATGCGCCCCGATTCGGCAGTTGTGCCCGATCTGCACCAGGTTATCGATCTTGGTGCCCCGACCCACGCGGGTCTCCTCCAGGGCCGCGCGGTCGATGCAGGTGTTGGCGCCGATCTCCACGTCGTCCTCGATCACCACCCGGCCCACCTGGGGGATCTTGCGGTAGGCGCGCCCCTCCGGGGCCAGGCCGAAGCCGTCCGCCCCCAGGACCACCCCCGCGTGCAGGCGCACACGCCGGCCCAGCTCGGTGCCGGCGTACAGGGTGGCGTTGGGACCGAGGCGGCTGCCCGCGCCGACGACGCAGTGGTCGCCCACCACGGTGCCCGCCTCGATCCAGGCCCCCGACTCGATGCGGGCCCCGGCGCCCACCACCACCCGGGCCTCCAGCCGGGCGTCCTCCGCCACCTCGGCGCCCTCGCCGAGAACGGCGGTGTGATGGATGCCCGGCTCCGGACGGGGCTCCGGGAAGAGCAGCTCCAGGGCGCGGGCCCAAGCGGCGTAGGGGTTGTCCGCCACCAGGGCGGTTCCGGGGAATCCCTCGGCGGCCTGCGGGTCGAGGATCACGGCCCCCGCCCCGGTCCGCCCCAGCTGCTGGCGATAGCGGGGGTTGGCGAGGAAGGAGAGGTCCTCCGCGCCGGCCTCCTCCAGGGGCGCGGCCCCGGCGATCCAGCGGTCCCCTTCCCCGCGCACCTCCAGGCCCAGCGCCGCCGCCAGCTCCCGCGCCTGCATCGGCTGTCGTGCCTTCGCCATCAGTCTCCGTCCTCGGCGTTCAGCTCCCGGAGCACCCGGCCGGTAAGGTCGATCCGGTCCGCCACGTACATGGCCGACGGCCCGGTGGCGATGAGGTCGTAGCCCTCCTCCTCGCCGATGCGGTTCACGATCCGGGAGACGCGGTCGTAGAGATCCTCCAGCACCTTGCTCTGTTGGGTCTCGATGTCGGCCTGGGCCTGTTGCTGGGCCTGGCGGAAGTCCTCCATGGCTCGCTGGAGCTCGCGCTGCTTCTCCTCCTGCTGCTCTTCGCTCATGAGGCTGGATTGCTTCTCCACCTCTTTCCGGAGCGTCTCCACCTGCTCGCGCTCCTCCTCCAGGGCGCTTTCCCGCTCCTCCACCTGAGCCTCCAGATCCTGGCGCGCGGCCTGTGCCTGGCCGGAGCTTTCCACCACCTCCCGCACGTCAACGTAGCCGATCTTGTTCTCCTGTCCGAAGGCGGACCCGCCCCAGAGGAGCCCCACCACGACCAGCGCGCAGACCGTCTCCCGCATCTGCCGCATCCCTCACCTCCCTTTTCCCTTCGCCCCCGAACCCCGGTTCGCGCACCCCGGAAACGGGAAGACGTTACATATCCGTCCCGATGGTGAACTGGAACCGCTGCAGGTCGTCTTCCGACTCGTAGCGCACCGGGATCGCATAATCGAACCGGAGCGGCCCCATGGGGGAGAACCACCGGAAGCCGATGCCCACCGAGGCCCGGAGCTCGTCGGGGTCCACTTCCTGATCCGGACCATAGGCCCAGCCCGCGTCGGCGAAGACGGCCCCGCGGATGCCCTGCGTGTCCTCTGCCCCGGGAATCGGGAAGATGAATTCGCTGTTGGCCTGCAGCTTGCTCACCCCGCCGATGGGATTGCCGTCCGCGTCTTCGGGGCCCAGGCTGTAGGTATCGAAGCCGCGGACGCTCCGCGCCCCGCCGAGATAGAAATTCTCGTAGAAGGGCACCGACTCGCCGTTGTAGCCCTCCAGGCGCCCGGCCTCCACGCCCAGGCTGACGGTGGAGGCGGACATCAGAGGGAAGTAGACCTGAGACTTCAGCTCACCACGGAGGTAGCGGGAATCGCCACCCGGCAAGGCGGCCTCGGTGAGCAGCTCGTTCTTCCAGCCCTTGCGGGGAAAGACGGTGTCGTCCCGGGAGTCGTAGCTCAGGGTGTTGCGCAGCAGGAGGTGGTCCTGCGTGCCCAGGAACTCCTCCTCTTCGCCCCCCAGCTCCAGGGTGCCGCTTTCCGTATCCGTCTGCTCGAAGGCCAGGCGCAGGCTGTCCCGCCAATACTCGGAGAGGGGGAAGCCTATGCGCCCGGCCAGGCCGGCGCGGTCCTGGCTGTAACGGAACAGGGTCAAGCGATCCGTGTCCCGCTTGGTGTAGTAGGCGTCCCCGCCCAGGCTGACACCGTCCACGGTGAGATAGGGCTCGGTTACGGAGAGGTTGAAGGTCTGGTTCACCCCGCCGATGTCGGCCTCGAGGTTGAGCCGCTGCCCCCGGCCGAACAGATTGTCCTGCTTGATGGAGCTGGTAAACAGGACGCCTTCCACGTCCGAATAGCCCACCCCTACGCTGAACTGCCCCGTGGGACGCTCCTCCACCGACAGGTCGAGGTCCACGGCGTCGTTGCGGCCCGGCACGCTGGGGGTCTCCAGGTTCACGGAGTCGAAATAGCCCAGCCGGTCGATGCGCTCCTTGGAGCGCTGGATCTTGCTGGTCTGATAGCGGGCCGACTCCATCTGGCGGAGCTCCCGGCGGATCACCCGGTCCTGGGTCCGGTCGTTGCCCTCGATATTCACCTCGTTGACGGACACCCGCTGCCCCGGGGCAACCTGGAAATCCAGGTCGACCGTCCGGTCCTCCTCGTCCACCTCCGGCCTGGGATTCACATTGGCGAAGGCGTAGCCTTCGTCACCCACGCGCTGGGTGATGGCCTCCACCGACTTCTGCAGCCGGCTGCGGGAGAACAGATCCCCCTCCTCCAGCTCCACCAGGGGCCAGAGGTCCTCCTCCGGCACTACCGTGTCCCCGGAGAATCCCACCTCCTTCAGGCGGTATTGCTCGCCCTCGGTGATGTTGATGGTCACAAAGACGTGCTGGCGGTCGGGGGAAAGCTGCACCTGGGTGGAGTCCACCTGGAAGTTCAGGTGGCCCCGGTCCATGTAGTAGGTCCGGAGCGCCTCCAGGTCGGCCATCAGGTTCTGGCGGGCGTATTGGTCCTTCCCCGACAGGAAGGCGAAGGCGGCGGAATCGGTCAAATTGAACTGGCTCTTCAGGGTCTCGTCGCTGAAGCGCTCGTTCCCGGCGATGGCGATCTGGGCGATCTTGGCGGGGCTTCCCTCCTCGATCTCGAAGGTGATGGCCACCCCCTCCTCCCCGGAGGACTTGGTTTCCGCGTCCACCTCCACGGCGTAGTAGCCCTGGGCGTTGTACTGCCGCTCCAGCTCCAGGGTGGCCCGCCGCAATCCGGACCGGGAGAACATCTTGCGCTCCTCCAGGCCGAAGGACTGGAAGGCCTCCCGAACCTGATCCTCCTTGAGCTCGTTCATGCCCTGGAAGGAGATATCGGTGACCACCGGCTTCTCCTCCACCTGCACCACCAGGGTGCCGTCCTCGCGCAGGAGCTGGACGTCCCGGAAGAAGCCCGTTTCGTACAGGGCATGGATCGCCCGCTGGGCCGTCGGAGGCGCGATCTCCTCGCCCACCTCTACCGGGAGGTAGTTGCGCACCGTGCCTTCCTCGATGCGCTCCGCCCCCCGAATGTCGATGGCCTCGACGGTGAACGCCTCCGCCGGCGAAGTCAGAACGGCACCGAAGGCCGCCACCACTGTAATCACCACTTTCCGCAGGACGTGCATTATTGGAACAGCCGTTGGATGTCGTTGTAGAAGGCGAAGACCATGATGGCCAGCAGGGCCATAATGCCCAACTGCTGCCAGCGGGCCATGGTCTCCTCGTCCAGCGGGCGACCGCGAACCCCCTCGATGGCCTGGAACAGCAGGTGCCCACCGTCCAGGACGGGAATCGGGAGCAGGTTCAGGAAGCCCAGGCTCAGGCTGATCATCCCCAGGAACCAGAGGAAGGGCACCAGTCCCGCCTCCGCGGACTGCCCGGCGAATTGCGCGATGGCAATGGGCCCACCGAGGTTATCGCTGGAAACGGAGCCCGTCACCATGCGGGCGAGCATCTCCACCGTCAGCCACAGCATCTCTCCGGTCTTCTTCACCCCTTCCCACAGAGCCCCAAGCGGACCGTAGCGAACGGTCACCTGGAGCTCCTCGCCAAGGGGCTCGGGACGGATGCCGATCTGACCCACTTCCTCTTCCTCGGGTCCAGACACCGCTGCCGGCGAGGCGGACAGGGTACGTTCCTCCCCGTCCCTGCGAACCCGGATCTCCAGGGGCTCGCCCGGGCTCTCCCGCACCAGGCTCAGGAACCGGTGCCAGGAGGCCACAGGCTCCCCATCGACGGCAACAACGCGGTCGCCGGGCTGCAGACCCGCCTCCGCTGCCGCGGATTCGGGCTCCACCTGGTTCACCGTCACCGGCTGGTACGGCGCCAGCCCGACGGATCGGTAGAGGAAATCCTCCTGGAGGTTCTCGCCTCCCACTCCGGAGAGATCCAAAACCGTCTCCCGGCTGGGCCCGCCGTCCGAAACGCGCAGGGTCACCGCTTCCCGGGCCATGGCGGCCTGCATCAGGGCCACCTGGGCCTCGTTCCAGGAGCGCACTTCCTGGTCCCCGACGGATTCGATTTCCTGGCCGATGCGCAGCTCGGCCTGGGCGGCCGGGGACTCCGACGCAACGTAGCCGACCTGCGGGACCAGGCCTTGAACCCCGATCAGGTACACCGCCACGAAGGCCGCCGCGGCGAAGAGGAAGTTCATTACCGGACCGGCCGCCGCCACCGCCATACGATGCGGCACCGGTTTGCGGTTGAAGGCCCGGTGGGCCTCCTCGGGGGCAAGCTCCGGTTCCTCGCCCGGAACCTCCCCGGCCATCTTTACGTAGCCGCCCAGCGGCAGGGTCGCCAGCACGTACTCCACGCCGTCCTTGCCCTTGCGGGAAAACAGGGCCGGGCCGAAGCCCACGGAGAACTTGAGCACCTTGATGCCCACCCGGCGAGCCACCCAGAAGTGGCCGTACTCGTGGACCGTGATCAGGACCCCGATGGCCACCACAAACATCAATAGTGTATGGAGGAGTTCCATGGGTGCAGGCCGTCCTCAGTTGGTTGATGGCGACCGGGCGCCTAGCAGGCCTCGCGGGCCAGCACCTCGGTGGCGAGGCGCCGTGCCTCGGCGTCGGCGGAGCGCACGGTGTCCAGGGAGTCGGCCGGCTCCGGCCGGGCGGCGTCCAGGGTGCCGCGGATCACCCGGGTGATGCCGGGGAAGTCCAGGCGCTCGTCGAGGAAGGCGTCCACGGCCACCTCGTTGGCGGCGTTGAGGATGGCGGGTGCCGTGCCGCCCACCTCCAGGGCCCGGTAGGCCTGCGCCAGGGCGGGGAAGCGTTCGAAATCCGGGTCCTGGAAGCGCAGCTCCCCGAGCCGCGCCAGATCCAGGGAGTCGACCCCGCTCTCCACGCGATCCGGATGGGCCAGGGCGGCGGCGATGGGCGTGCGCATGTCCGGGTGCCCCAGCTGGGCCAGGAGGGAGCCGTCCAGGTACTCCACCAGGCTGTGGACGATGGACTCGGGATGGACCACCACCTTGATGCGCTCCGGCGGCAGTCCGAACAGCCAGTGGGCCTCGATGACCTCCAGGGCCTTGTTCATCATGGTGGCGCTGTCCACGGAGATCTTGCGCCCCATGTCCCAGTTGGGGTGAGCCACCGCCTCCTCCGGGGTCACCTCCGCCAGGGAGCTCGCCGCGCGGGTCCGGAACGGCCCGCCGGAGGCGGTGAGCTGGATGCGGCGGACCCCGGAAGTATCGCCGTCCTCCGGGAAGACCTGGAAGATGGCGTTGTGCTCGCTGTCCACGGGGATGATGGTGGCGCCGGCCCGCCGCGCCTCTTCCATGAACAGGGCCCCGGCCATCACCAGGCACTCCTTGTTGGCCAACAGCACCCGCTTGCCGGCACGCACCGCGGCCAGGGTGGGCTCCAGCCCGGCGGCGCCGACGATGCCGCCCACCACCTGATCGGCGTCCGGATGGGCGGCCACCTCGCACAGGGCCGCGTCCCCCGCGCGCACCTCGATCCCGGTTAGGCCCTCCCGCTCCAGGGTGGCCGCCAGCTCCTCCGCGGCTTCCTCATCGCGCAGGACCACGTAGCGGGGCCGATGGCTCCGGCAAGGCTCCAGGAGGGCCTCCCCGCTGCGGTTGGCGGCCAGGGCCAGCACCTCGAAGCGTTCGGGATTGCGGGCCAGCACATCAAGGGTGCTGCCGCCGATGGATCCGGTAGCTCCCAGCACCACGACGCGGCTCATACACCCACCCCCCATAGACACAGAACGAACGCGGGAACCCCCGCCGTCAGGCTATCGATGCGGTCCAGCAGACCGCCGTGCCCCGGCAGCCACTGGCCCGAGTCCTTCAGCCCGGCCCGGCGCTTGAACATGGACTCGGAAAGATCCCCCACCTGGCCGATCACGGCAACCAGAACCGCCATGGCCGCCAGGGCGGTCGGGCCGCCGACCTCCAGGGGCGCCTGCCAGGCCAGCACGCCGCCGGCCACCCCGGCGAGCAGGGCGCCGGCCACCAGGCCCTCCCAGGTCTTGCCGGGGCTCACGTGGGGGGCCAGCTTGTGCCGGCCCCAGGCCCTGCCCACGCCGTAGGCGCCGATGTCCGCGGCCCAGATGGCCACCAGCACCGCCAGGCCGCGCCAGGGACTGACCTGCACCAGGTCCACCAGCAGGGCCAGGGCCGGCGCCAGGGTCGCCACCCCCGCCAGGCCGTGGGCCGCGCGAAACGCCGGCGCGTCGGTCTGGGGACGGAACACCGGAATCTCGGCGATAACCAGCAGCCACCAGAGCCCCGCCAGCAGGGCCACGGCAACCGGGTCCGCCAAAGTGAGCACGTAGGTGAGCCCCGCCACCAGGGCCCCGTAGAGAACGCGGGCCGCGCCGCGGATATGGATGAGTCGGGCCCACTCGATGCCCCCGACCAGGGCCAGGATTATCCCCAGTGCGAGGATACCTTGGGAAGGAAGAAGGAAGAGCCCCGCCAGAACCAGGGGGATCAGGACGAGGGCGGTGAGGATACGGGATCTAATGGCCTGTGAGCGCGTTGGCTTGTTCACCTGTGCGTCCGAAGCGGCGTTGGCGTTTGCTGAAGCTCTCGAAGGCCGCCTGCAGGGCCTGCTCGTCGAAGTCGGGCCACAGGGTCGGCGTGAAGTACAGCTCGGTATAGGCGAGCTGCCAGATCAGGAAGTTGCTGATGCGCTGCTCGCCGCCCGTGCGGATGAACAGGTCCGGCTCGGGCAGGTCCGCCAGGGCCAAGCGTGAGCGGATGGCCTCTTCGCCGATCTCCGCCGGGTCCAGGGTCCCTTCGGCGGCCGCGCGGGCCAGCTGCCGGGTCGCCTGGGCGATGTCCCAGCGGCCGCCGTAGTTGGCGGCGATGTTCAGGGTCATGCGGCTGCCCTCGGCGGTGGCCGTCTCGGCTCGCTCGATGAGCGGGATCAAATTGTCCCCCAAACCCTGGCGATCGCCAATCACCCGGAGGCGGATGCCGTTCTCGCGGAGCCCGTCCACCTCCCGCTCCAGGACAAACCGGAACAGCCCCATGAGGGCCCGCACCTCGCTGGCGGGACGGCGCCAGTTCTCCGAGGAGAAGGCGAACAGGGTGAGCGCCTCCACCCCCGCCTCGCCGCACTCCCGGACCACCGTGCGTACGGACTCCAGGCCCCGGCGGTGGCCCTCCACGCGCGGCAGATGGCGCTGCTTGGCCCACCGGCCGTTGCCGTCCATCACCACGCTCACATGGCGGGGGATGCGTTGGTCCGCCCCCCCTTGCTCCTCGGACAACCGGCTACACCTCCATGAGGTCCGCTTCCTTGGCGTCGAGGATGGCGTCCACCTCGGCGATGTAGCGGTCCGTCAGCTCCTGGATCTCCTTCTCGGCCCGGCGCACCTCGTCCTCGCCGGCGTCGCCGTCCTTTTCCAGCTTCTTGAGGTCCTGGTTGGCGTCCCGGCGCACATTGCGGATGGCCACGCGGGTTCCCTCGCCCATCTGGCGCACGTGCTTGGCCAGCTCCTTGCGCCGCTCCTCCGTGAGCTCGGGCATGGGCACTCGCACCACATCGCTCGAGGCCGTGGGATTGAGCCCGAGATCGGCGTTGTGGATGGCCCGCTCGATCTTCGGGATCATGTCCTTCTCGTAGGGCTTGATGGTGATGGTGCGTGCATCGGGAACGGTCAGGTTGGCCACCTGGTACAGGGGCACCTCGCTGCCGTAGTATTCCACCGTCACCGGGTCGAGGACGCTGGCGTGGGCGCGTCCCGTGCGCACCTTGCTCAGGTCGTCCTTGAGGGCCTCGATGCTCTTCTGCATCCGGTCTTCGGCGTCTAGCTCGATCTCCTCGATCATGGCTTGGCCTCCTCCGCCTCCACCCGGGTTCCCTCGTCCTCGCCCATCACCACCCGCAGCAGGGCCCCGGGCTTGACGCAGTTGAACACCACGATGGGCAGGCGGTTGTCCCGGCACAGGGTGATGGCGGTGGCATCCATCACCCGCAGGTCCTGGGCGATGACGTCCATGTAGGTGAGCCGCCGGTAGCGCATGGCGTCGGGATTGGACACAGGGTCGTCGGTGTAGACCCCGTCCACCTTGGTGCCCTTGAGCACCACGTCCGCCCCGATCTCCATGGCCCGCAGGCTCGCCGCGGTATCGGTGGTGAAGAACGGGTTGCCCGTCCCGGCGCCGAAGATCACCACCCTGCCCTTCTCCAGGTGCCGGATGGCCCGGCGCCGGATGTAGAGCTCCGCCATCTGCTGCATGCCGATGGCGGTCTGGACCCGGGTGGGCAGCCCCTGGCTTTCCAGGGCATCCTGCAGGGCCAGGGCGTTCATGACCGTCGCCAGCATGCCCATGTAGTCGGCGGTGGCCCGGTCCATGCCCTCGGCAGCGGGGGCCACCCCCCGGAAGATGTTGCCGCCGCCGATCACCACCGCCACCTGGACCCCGGCCGCGGCCACCTCCCGGATCTCCTCACCGATCCGCTCCAGCACCGCGCGGCTGATCCCGTAGGGCTCGTCGCCCATCAGGGCCTCACCGGAGAGCTTCAGGAGCACCCTCCTGTACGCCGGCTCCCGTGTGTCCGGGTCGGTCACGGTGACTTACTCCCCGAGCTGCTCTTTCACTTCCTCGGCGAAGTCCTTCTGCTCCACCTCGATGCCCTCGCCCACCTCGTAGCGCACGAAGCGGCGGACGCGGATGTTCTCGCCCAGCTTGGCCACCACTTCCTTGGTGTACTCCCCCACGGTCTTGTCGGGGTCCTTCACGAAGGGCTGATCGAGCAGGGTGATGGCGGAGAGGTTCTTGTTGAGCTTGCCCTCGAGGATCTGCTCCACCACGTGGTCGGGCTTGCCGGCCACGGTCTCCTCGGACTGGGCCTTGATCAGCTCCTTCTCCTCCTCGACCCGCTCCTCGGGGATGTCCTCGCGGCGCACGTACTCGGGGTTGGAGGCGGCCACGTGCATGGCGATGTCCCGGGCGAAGCTCTGGAAGTCCTCGTTCTTGCCCACGAAGTCCGTCTCGCAGTTCACCTCCACGAGCACGCCGATCTTGCCGTTGCCGTGGATGTAGGAGGTCACCACCCCCTCGGCGGCGGTGCGGCCGGCCTTCTTGTCCGCCTGGGCGAGACCCTTCTGCTTGAGGACCTCCATGGCCTTGTCCATGTCGCCCCCGGCCTCCTCCAGGCACTTCTTGCACTCCATCATGCCGGCGCCGGTGCGCTCACGGAGGGTCTTCACGTCCTGCGCGCTGATACTCATAGCCCTGCTGTTCTCCCTGGAATCCGGTTGGTCGCTGCGGGGCCGCCGCCGGCCCCTCCAGACGGCCAAAGCCGCCGGCGGACCGGCGGCTGGCCGCACGATGCGGTACGGGGGCTCAGGAAGAGGCCCCGGCGTCGTCGTCGGTCACCTCGACCATCTCCTCGTCGCCGGACACGGCGGAGGTCATCTCCACCTCCCGCTCCTGGCGCCCCTCGAGGATGGCGTCCGCCGCGGTGGTCACGTAGAGCTTGATGGCCCGCACGGCATCGTCGTTGCCGGGGATGATGTAATCCGCCCGGGAGGGGTTCACGTTGGTGTCGGCCACGGCCACCACCGGGATGCCCAGCTTCTTGGCCTCGGCCACCGCGATGGATTCGCGCTCCATGTCGACGACGAACATGGCATCCGGCACGCCGCTCATGTCCTTGATGCCGCCCAGGCTCCGCTCGAGCTTGGAGCGCTCGCGCTCCAGCAGCAGGGCCTCCTTCTTGGGCAGCATCTCGAAGGTGCCGTCCTCGGCCATCCGCTCGATGTCCTTGAGGCGCCGGATGGAATTGCGGATGGTATGCCAGTTGGTGAGCATGCCGCCCGGCCAGCGGTGGTTCACGTAGTACATGCCGCAGCGCTGGGCCTGCTCGGCGATCACGTCGCGCGCTTGGCTCTTGGTCCCCACGAAAAGCACCTTGCCGCCGTTGCGGGACAGGTCCCGCAGGAAGGCCATGGCCTCCCGGAACAGGGGCACGGTCTTCTCGAGGTTGATGATGTGGATCTTCTTGCGGGCCCCGAAGATGTACGGGCCCATCTTGGGGTGCCAGCGGCTGGTGCGGTGCCCGAAGTGGACGCCCGCTTCCAGCATCTCCCGCATGGAAACGTTTTCTGCTGCCATTGGATCGCTCCTTCTGGGGGTTGGGCCTCCGCCCGCCCGCACCCGGTCATCCCGCCCCGGCCGCTGCGGGCCTCCTCTCGGGGACGGGACACCCCACCGGGTGTGTCGGCGAGCGTGGGGTTTCGCGCCGGTCGGGCCCGGCGCACGGTAAAGGCGGATTTATACCACCCACGGCCATTTGCGGCAATCGAGCCGTCCATTGGGGTCCGGGCCCCAGTTGGGGTAGGATAGCCCACTTTTCCGGCCCCACACCAACCTCGGAGGGGCCCTGAACCGAGAGGATCCCGGTGCGTTTCGAGCAGCCCCTCCTGGAGGGAACCCTGATACGCCGCTACAAGCGGTTCCTGGCGGACGTGGAGCTCGCGGACGGCTCCGTGGTGACCGCCCATTGCGCCAACTCCGGCTCCATGGCCACCTGCAAGGAGCCGGGCCGGCCGGTGATGCTTCTGCCGGCGGACTCGCCCAAGCGCAAGCTCAAATACACCTGGGAGCTCTACCACAGCGGCGGCAGCTGGGTGGGCGTGAACACCCACCGCCCCAACGCCCTGGTGGCCGAGGCCATCGCCGCTGGCGAGGTGCCCGAGCTGGCCGGTTACGCCAGCCAGCGCCGGGAGGTGAAGTACGGGCGCAACAGCCGCATCGACATCCTCCTGGAGGACCCCGACAAGGGCCCCTGCCACGTGGAGGTGAAGAACTGCACCCTGCTGGCCCCCGACGGCGCCGTGCGCTTCCCGGACGCGGTGACCGAGCGGGGCCGCAAGCACCTCGACGAGCTGATGGAGCTGGCCGCCGGCGGCGGCCGGGCGGTGATGTTCTTCCTGGTCAACCGCGCCGACGGGGAGGGCTTCGGCCCCGCCGACCACATCGACCCCGCCTACGGGGAGCGCTTGCGCGAGGCCGCGGAGGCGGGCGTGGAGCTGCTCGCCTACCGCACCCGCATCGCCCCCGAGGGCATCGAGCTGGCCGCGGCCGAGCCCATCGACCTGGGCCCCGCCCACGAGCTGGCCCCCGCTTAGCCCAACGGGCCCCGTGCCCTATAATTGGTCCAAACCCAGAACGAGTCCCCGGAACGGATCTGCCATGTCGGTTCATATAAAGTCTGCCGAAGAGCTCGAAAAGATGCGCGTCTCCGGGCGCCTGGCCGCCGAGGTGCTGCGGATGATCGCCCCCTACGTCAAACCGGGGGTGACCACCGGCGAGCTGGACCGCATCTGCCACGACTACATCGTCAACGAGCAGGGCGCCTACCCCTCCCCCCTGAACTACCACGGCTTCCCCAAGTCGGTGTGCACCTCGGTGAACCACCAGGTCTGCCACGGCATCCCGGGGGACCGGGAGCTGCGCGACGGCGACATCCTCAACATCGACATCACCGTCAACAAGGACGGCTGGCACGGCGACACCAGCAAGATGTTCTACGTGGGCGAGCCCTCCAAGAAGGCCCGCAAGGCGGCGGAGGTGGCCCACGAGGCCATGGTGCGCGGCATCGAGCAGGTGCGTCCCGGCGCCACCCTGGGCGACATCGGCCACGCCATCCAGACCTACGCCGAATCCCAGCACTGCAGCGTGGTGCGGGAATACTGCGGCCACGGCATCGGCCAGGGCTTCCACGAGGATCCCCAGGTCATGCACTATGGGCGTCCCGGCGAGGGGCTCACGCTGGAGCCGGGGATGGTGTTCACCATCGAGCCCATGATCAACGCGGGCAAGCGCCACGTGAAGCTGCTCAAGGACGGCTGGACGGTGGTCACCAAGGACCACTCCCCCTCCGCCCAGTGGGAGCACACCCTCGCCGTCACGGAGGACGGCTACGAGGTGCTGACCCAGCTACCCGGCGACCCCCTCTAGCGCGGCTGGAGGGGCGCCAAAGGGAGAGCCATGCCTCCCGGCCCCCGGCCTGCATACCGGCTGCGCCACCGCGAGCGCATCTTCCCCGAGCGGGACTTCCCGGAACGGATCGCCGAGATTCAGCGCCTGCACCCCCCGGGCCAGGGCTGGACGCCCCCGGTCAAGGCCGCCTTCCTGGAGCGGTTCCGGTCCACCTACGAGGAAGGGCGCGCCTTCCTGGAGGGGCGCTTCCGGGAGGGGGCCACCGGCCGGGAGATCGTCCGCGGCCACGCCTACCTCACCGACCGCCTGATCCAGAGCCTCTGGCGCCTGCTGCCCGACTACCTGGAGACGGCGCGGCGCTCGGCCCCCCTGTGCGTCCTCGCCGTGGGCGGCTACGGGCGCGCCGAGCTGCACCCCCATTCCGACGTCGACCTCCTGGTCCTCCACGACGACACCGCCGCCACCGCCGCCGCCTTCGCCGAGCCCCTCCTGCACTTTCTCTGGGACCTGGGCCTGCCGGTCAGCAACGCTCTGCGCACGCCCGAGGAGTGCATCGGCGACGCCGGCGCGGACATCACCATCCGCACCACCCTGCTGGAGGCCCGCCTGCTGGCGGGCGACCGGGACCTCTACGACCGCTTCCGGGAGAGCTTCCGCGCACGGGGGCGGGGGGAGCCGGAGGACTTCATCGCCGCCAAGCTGGAGGAGCAGCGCCAGCGGCACGCGCGCTACGGGGGGCCGGTCTACAACCTGGAGCCGAACGTCAAGGAGAGCTGGGGCGGGCTGCGGGACCTCCACCTGCTGTTCTGGGTGGCGCGCCACCTCCACGACGTGGCCACCCTGCGCGACCTCGTTAAGCAGGGGGTCCTGTCGGCGGGGGAGCTCCGCTCGCTGGCCCGGTCCCAGGAGTTCCTGTGGCGGGTGCGCAACGGGCTGCACTACCTCACGGGGCGCAACGAGAACCGCCTGCAGTTCGACCACCAGCGCACCCTGGCGGCGCGCTTCGGCTACCGGGACACCGCCGCCACCCTGGCGGTGGAGAAGTTCATGAAGCGCTACTACCGCACCCTGCGCCAGGTGGTGGCCCTCACCAACATCGGCCTGCAGACCCTGCAGCAGGAGATCGCGACCCCCGCGGCCCGCCCCGCCGGACCGGACATGCGCTACCGGGGCCCTTACCTGGAGGCCACGCGCCCCGAGGCCTTCCAGGAGGACCCCGCCCGGATCCTGACCTTCTTCGCCGACGCCCAGCACCTGGAGGAGCTGCCGCCCCTGGAGGCCGGAACCCTGCGGGCCCTGTGGGCCGGGGCGCGCAACGTGGACGGCGCCGTGCGGGCGGACCCGCGGGTCCGGGAGGGGCTGCTGCGCATCCTGAGCACCCCGGGCCGGGTGGCCGGGGTGCTGCGGCGCATGAACACCTACGGCCTGCTCGGCCGCTTCCTCCCGGAGTTCGGGCGCATCGTCGGGCAGACGCAGCACAACCTCTACCACATCTACCCGGTGGACGAGCACACCCTGCGCGCCATGGAGGTGGTGGACCAGTTCCACCGCGAGGAATCGCCCCTGGCCCTGGAGTCTCCCCTCGCCTGCCGGCTGGCCCGGCAGGTGCGCCGCCCGGAGATCCTCTACCTGGGCCTGCTCTGCCACGACATCGCCAAGGGCCGGGCCGGCGACCACTCCCTGCTGGGGGCCCGGGTGGCCCGCCGCCTGGGCCGGCGCCTGGGCCTGGACCCCGAGGACGCCGGGATCGCCGCCTGGCTGGTCCACGACCACCTCTACCTCTCCCAGGTCAGCCAGAAGCGGGACATCCACGACCCGGAGGTGATCGGCGAGGTGGCGTACCGCGTACGCACCCAGAACCACCTGGACCTGCTGTTCCTGCTCACCGAGGCGGACATGCGGGCCACCGGCCCCAAGGTGTGGAACACCTGGAAGGCCCAGCTCCTGACCGACCTCTACTTCAACGTCCGGCAGGCCCTGCGCACCGGTGTGCCTGCCGACACCCGGGCCCGCGCCCGGCGCATCCGCCGGCGGATCATCGAGACCCTGCAAGGGGAGGGGTTCGACCCGGAGGAGGTGCGGGCCCACCTGAAGCGGGTCGGCCAGGACTACCTGCTGCACTACCACCCCGAGGAGCTGGCCCAGCACACGCGCACGTTGCTCGGGCGCGCGGGACCCACCGTCGTGGAGGTGGCCCCGCACATCCGGGCGGGCGGCACCGAGATCCTGCTCTACACCCCGGACCGGGCCGGGCTGTTCACCCTTGCCACCGGCATCCTGGCCAGCCTGGGCCTGAACATCATGGAGGCCAAGGTGCACACCACCCGCGACCACTGGGCCCTGGACTCCTTCCTGGTGCTGGACCAGGAGGACCGCCCGGTGCACGACCCCCGGGAGCGGGCCCGCATCCGGGAGCACCTCCAGGCCGCCCTGACCCAGCCGGCCCCGCTGCCGCCGGCCCCCAGCCGCCAGGGCTATCGCCAGCGGGCCCAGCGCCACTTCCACACCCCCGTGCGCGTCACCTTCCATCCCGGCGGGGCCCCGGGCGAGACCACCGCCGAGGTGATCGCCCCGGACGCCCCGGGGGTGCTCTACCGGATCGCGCGCATCCTCAACGAGCTCGGCTGGCAGATCCACGCCGCCAAGGTGGCCACCTTCGGCGAGCGCACCGAGGACACCTTCCAGCTCTCCCACAAGGGCGCCCCGCTGGACACGGAGGAGCGCCGGCATGCCCTGGCGGAGGCCATCCGGCGGGAGTTCGAGGCCGCCGAGATCTCCTCCTGACCGTTAGGTCCGGTCGGCCGCTCCGCCAGGAAAGAACGGGCCCGGGCGGGAGCGGTAGGCACCGCCACCGATCCGTCGCACTGGAATGTCGCGGCAGATGGCCGCTCCCACAGGAACGGCCCAGAAGCGGGGCCGCTGACCCCATGGGGAACGGTCCTTGACCGCGGCCTGGCGCCCATCAGGCGCGTTGCTGCGGCTGGTACCCGCTACCCCCCGAAGGGCCCCGGATCCCCCGCACCGTAGCGCAGGATCTCGGGCTCCTCGCCGGTCAGGTCCACCACCGTGGAGGGATTGGGCGGAACCGGGCCGGCATCCAGCAGCAGGTCGATGCTGTCGCCACACTCCTCGCCGATGCTGGCGGCATCCTCGAAGGCCCATTCCTCCCCCGCCAGGCGGGCGGTGGTGGTCACCAGGGGCCCGCCCAGGGCCCGGACCAGGGCCTGTACCACCGGATCGGCGGAGATGCGGACGCCGATGGTCTTGCGGTTCTTCTGCTGGAGCTGGCGGGGCACCTCGGCGGTGGCCTCGAGCACGAAGGTGTAGGGCCCCGGGACCACCCGCTTGATCATCCGGTAGACGGCCGTATCCATCCGGGCGTAGGTCCCCAGGCAGGATTCGTCGCCGCACAGCAGGGTCCAGGTGTGGCTGGCGTTCAGCCCGCGGACCCGCTGGATGCGCTTCAGGGCCCCGGTGACCCCGGGGGCGCAGCCGAAGGCGTAGCCGGTGTCCGTGGGGAAGGCGATGACCGCGCTCCGGTCCCGCAGGGCTTCGGCCACCTGCTCCATGGTGCGGGGCTGCACCGACTGGGGCCGGATCTCGATGGTTCGCATGGCAGGTCCTCGTCGGCCGCTGGCACTCACCCCCAAGAATTTGGTCCAATCGGGGGACATGCGCAAGCCCGGGCAGGTTGACACCCGGCCCCGACTGTCGCAACTTTTAGGGCCTTGCCGAAACGGGGCCCGTACCCGCGCGTTAGGCTACCCCTCTAGCCCTGGAACAAGGAGAGCGAAGGCATGGCATTTGTCGTGGCCGAGCCCTGCATCAAGTGCAAATACACCGATTGCGTCGAGGTCTGCCCGGTCGACTGCTTCCACGAAGGCCCCAACTTCCTGGTCATCGACCCCGACGAGTGCATCGACTGCACCCTGTGCGAGCCCGAATGCCCGGTGACGGCCATCTTCCGCGAGGAGGAGCTGCCGGAGAAATGGGAGCACTACACCGAGCTGAACGCGGAGCTCTCCCAGGACTGGCCCGTCATCACCGAGCAGAAGGATCCGCCGCCGGACGCCGACGAGTGGGCCGAGGTGGAGGAGAAGTACGAGCACCTGGAGCGATAGACTCCTCCTCCCCGGGGCTCGGCGGCTCTCCCCCGCTCCCGGCCCGGGACGCCGATCCCCTGCACCGGGGCCGATGCGGGGGACCGTTCCGGGATCCCGGAGAGCCTTGCCCGGGACGGGCGCGCCCGAACGAGAAAGGCCGGCGGCGGATCGCTGCCGGCCTTCCTGCATCCACCCGCCGCGGCGGCGGACGGCAGCGCTCACTCCGCCTTGATGTAGGCGAAGCCCTCCTGCTGGAGCCGGGCCACCTCCACCACGCCGGAGTCCACGAAGGTCACGCCCTCGTAGAAGTCGTCCTTGGAAAGGCCAAGCTGCTCCCGGGTGATGTCGCAGATGGCCACCTCCACGTCGTAGGTGCTCATCATCGACTTAATCCGGTCGCGCAGCTCCTCGCGCTCCTCCTTCAGGTCCTCCCCGGCCTCGAAGGGCGTGTCCTCCAGCGGGTCGTCGGTGAAGTAGCGCACGCCGAAGGAGTTGGCCACGATCCGGACGTCGGAATCGACGAGCTGGTTCTCGTAATGCTGCACCATGTTGTAGGTGCTGGTGAGCTGGCCGGAGAAACGCCGCACCCCCGGATAATCCACATGGTAGACCACCTTGGGCTCGGACCCGTCCATGTCCGTCTGCGCCCACGCCGCCGGGCTCAGCATGATCCCGGCAAGACCCCCCGCAACGATCAGCACGATCTTCCTCATGGCAGCTCCCCTTGGACCGTAGAGGTTTGATCGTTCCACACTGGCAAAGCCGGGCGCTTTCCACAATAATACGGATAGTGCCCTGCCGGATTCCGGCCACCATAACCCTTTGTCACCCCTGATCAAACGGGCTGGAGGGAGAGCCATGCGCCTGGGCATCCTCACCGGCGGCGGCGACGCCCCGGGACTGAACGCCGTGATCCGGGCCGTGGTCCGGGCCGCCATGCGCACCCAGGGCTGGCCCGCCGTTCTGGGCATCCCGGAGGGCTTCAAGGGGCTGGTGGAGGGGCTCGACCCCATCGAGCTTACCCCCTTCACCACCCGGGGCCTCATCAACCGGGGCGGCACCATCCTGCACACCACCAACCGCGCCAACCCCTTCCAGTACCCGGTGGGCGAGGACCAGTACGCGGATCGCTCCGACGAGGCCATCCGGCGCATCGAGGAGCTCGGCATCGACGCCCTGGTGGTGCTCGGCGGCGACGGCTCCCTGAGCATCGCCCACCAGCTCGCCGCCAAGGGCGTGCGGGTGATGGGCACGCCAAAGACCATCGACAACGACATCCAGGGCACGGAGCTCTGCTTCGGCCACCTGACCGCCGTGGCCACCGCCACCGACGCCCTGGACCGCCTGCACACCACGGCCGAGAGCCACCACCGCATCATGGTGGTGGAGCTCATGGGCCGCTACGCGGGCTGGATCGCCCTGCGCGCGGGCGTGGCCGGCGCCGCCGACGCCATCCTCATCCCCGAGGCGCCCTTCGAGCCCGAACGCCTCTGCGCGCGGATCCGGGAGCGCGCCGAGCGGGGGGCCAGCTTCAGCATCGTCGCCGTGGCGGAGGGCGCCAAGCCCAAGGGGGGCGACGTCTCCGTGCTGCAGCCGGGCGAGGGGGTCTACCAGGCCCAGCTCGGCGGGATCGGTCACCAGGTGGCCGGCATGCTGGAAGGGGTGACCCACCTGGAGACCCGGGTCACGGTGCTCGGCCACGTGCAGCGGGGCGGCGGACCGGTGGCCCAGGACCGCCTCCTGGCCACCCAGTACGGGGTGGCGGCGGTGGACGCCCTGGCCCGGGGCGAGCACAACCGCATGGTCACCTTCGACGGCCAGCGCATCGGCACCATCCCCCTGGAGCAGGTGGCCGGCGGCTTCCGCCCCGTGCCCCAGGACCATCCCCTGCTCGAATCGGCCCGCCAGCTCGGCGTCATCCTCGGGGAATAGGCCCGCCTATCCAGGCGCCTTCGAGCCTGTTATCATCGCGCGCTTGCCCAGATCCAGTCCGGCCGCCGGGCAACCCCATAGCGACGCCGATCCCGGGCCGACTCCAGGCGTCCCCGGGCGTGATCCGAATTCTTGCAACCTTTCCTTTGTCAGTCTGGGAGGATGGCATGTCCAAAAAGCACCCGATCGTTGCGGTGACGGGCTCCTCCGGTGCCGGAACCACCACCGTCAAGAACGCCTTCAACGACATCTTCCGGCGGGAGGAGATCACCCCGGCTGTCATCGAGGGCGACAGCTTCCACGCCTACGAGCGCGCCGAGATGAAGGAGAAGATGGCCGAGGCCGAGAAGAAGGGCGAGAACTTCAGCCACTTCGGCCCCGAGGCCAACCACTTCGCCAAGCTCGAGGAGCTGTTCAAGACCTACGGCGAGACCGGTACCGGGCAGCGCCGCTTCTACATCCACAGCGATGAGGAGGCGGCGGAGCACAACGCCCGCCTGGGCATCGACAAGAAGCCCGGCCAGTTCACCCCGTGGGAGGACCTCCCCGAGTCCGACCTGCTGTTCTACGAGGGCCTGCACGGCGGCGTGGCCGACCCCGAGGCCGGCGTGGACGTGGCCCAGTGGACGGACCTGCTGGTGGGCGTGGTGCCGGCGGTGAACCTGGAATGGATCCAGAAGATCAGCCGCGACACCGCCGAGCGGGGCTACGACGCCAGCGTGGTGACCGACACCATCCTGCGCCGCATGCACGACTACGTGCACTACATCACGCCCCAGTTCTCCCGCACCCACATCAACTTCCAGCGGGTGCCGCTGGTGGACACCTCCAACCCCTTCATCGCCCGGGACATCCCCACCCCGGACGAGTCCATGGTGGTGATCCACTTCAATGCCTACAAGGACCAGGACTGGCCCTATCTGCTGTCCATGATCGAGGGCTCGTTCATGTCCCGGCCCAACACCCTGGTGGTGCCCGGGCCGAAGATGGGCTTCGCCATGGAGCTGATCCTGAACCCCATCATCCACGACCTGGTGGGCAACAAGTCGGCCTGAGCCCGGCGCCATGCCGCCTCCAAGCCCGGCCCCTGAGGCCGGGCTTTTTTACGCCCCTTTCCGGGTCAGCTCCGGTTCTCCCACGGGAACCCCTCCCGCCGCCGCGGCACCCCCAGGAAGGCGCAGAACCGGTCGTAGTCCTCCGGCCGCTTCACGTTGACCACCAGCAGGTCCTGCGGCCGGTGACGGAAGTAGTCCCGCACCACCTTGTTGTGGGTGTGGTAGAAATCGAAGAGCGCGTCCTTCCGGAAGGGATCGTCGGCGGGCACCCGGTGGACGGTGGTGTGCACGTGGTAGCGGAACCCGGGATAGGGCCCCGGCGCCTCCTTCAGGTCCCGGACCGTCGGCGGGATGCGGCCGTTCGCCCACCGCTGGCCCAGGAACCGCACCAGGGAGCGGTACCACTCCTCGGCGTCGTCGCGCACCGTGAGGACGAAGCGGCTGCCGGGGAAGGCCCGGTCCAGGGCCATGAAGGTGTAGGGCCAGCTGAAGGGGGCGTCCTGGAAGAACTGGGCGGTCCGGCAGAGCTCGATCACCGGCCGGAAGTCCCGGCGGGCCCAGGCGTCCACCAGCACCTTGCCCTTCATCTCGTCCCCCACCACGTACCCCTGGTCCAGCATCTCCCGCTCCAGGGAGGTGGTGCCGGTCTTGTTCAGGCCCACGCAGAAGACCTTCTCCCGCCCGGCCACCCGCAGCCAATCCCGGTAGTAGCGGGTTCTCCGACCAATTCCCGCTGGCAGGCCCATCGGCACGCCCCTTCCGGCCGTCCCCCCTGCCGGCCCAACGCAACCGGTCATACTGTGCATACTGGTCCTACGGATCAGGTTGGGCGGGAAGGGATCGGTGCGTCGAGGGGCCGGGGGACCGGATCTTGGCCTGGAGCAAATCGGGGGTGCCGGGGCGGTGCCGGACCCGGGACGCGGGGCAAGCTCGGAAGGCGACTGAAGGGATGCCCGCAGGGCAGGGCCCCTTGGAGCCTGGAGGGCTTGCCCCGCGTCCCGGGTCCGGCCCCAAGAGTAAAGAAAGAATTTCTGCGACGGGAGACTCGGAGGA